>VEQI01000462.1 GCA_018883305.1 Limnohabitans sp.
GGCGTGAGCAAGTGCCTGACCAGTTCTGCAACACCCCGAATTTGTTCACCAAAGGGGAGCTTTCCTGCGCCACGGAAGAACAAACCGCGGTCCGCATCGCCTTGCAAGGCATGGCCCAGTTGCTGATCAATGCAGAATTGACCGATACCCGCATCCCCATCACGCAAGCCACAGTGTTGCAAGCAATCAAATGACATATTGCATTTGGCTTTGGGATGCGCGCGCTCTTGCAGCACGGGAAGAATGCGCAAGTATTTGTCCAGCCAGGGCGTGCGTACAGCACGCGCGGGCAAACCCGCCACACTGACGAATTCCACGATGTCTTGTGGGCGCGCCTTGGCCAAAATCTGCTTGAACACCTCGGAAGCGTCGCATTCCGTGGTCACGGCAAAGGCTGTTCCTAGCTGCACACCCGCCGCGCCCAGGCGTTGAAGGCGCACAATGTCTGCATGACTGTCAATGCCTCCGGCTGCAATGAGTGGAATGCAGTTGTCCAAACCGGCTTGCTGAAAAAATTCCAGCACCTGAGGAATCACCACCTCAAAGTCGAAGCGTGTGTCACCCAGGTCCGCCACTTTGGCGGCACCAAGATGCCCTCCCGCCAGCCGTGGGTTTTCAAGAACGATGGCGTCGGGCAGGCGGCCTTTCTTCTCCCATTTGCGCACCAGCAACTGCACGCCACGCGCATCTGACAGGATGGGGATCAGGGCCACATTCGGGTGCTCTCGCGCCAAGTCGGGCAAGTCCAGAGGCAAGCCCGCCCCCACCACCAAGGCATCAACGCCACTCGCCAGCGCCTGTGTCACGTAGGCGGCGTAGGCACTCAAGGCCTTCATCACATTGACGGCAATCCATCCATGCCCGTTGGCTGCCTGGCGAGCCTGTTGTATCTCACGATCCAGCGCCACCAGGTTGGCCGAATCAATGCGTGCCCGTGCATCGGGCTCCTTGTCCAGGTACCCGGTCTGCGCCATGAGGTCGGCATGACGCCGCCGCAGATCCACCGAGGAAATGGTGCCCATGCCCCCCAGCCTGGCCACCGCCGAGGCGAGACCAGAGGCAGACACGCCCACGCCCATGCCACCTTGCACGATGGGCAATAGCGCCTTGCCAAGGATGTGTAGCGGTTGTAAACCCGCATCACGCACTTGATC
>VEQI01000269.1 GCA_018883305.1 Limnohabitans sp.
CAGTTCTACATGTGTAGTCGTCTGTTTTGAGTCTCGCCAGTCAGATCGCGCAGCGACACGCTACCTGACCAGCCAGCACCCTTGAGTCTCGCGCCGCACCAAGGTGCCCGGGTCAGCGCCAGCCGATATGAATTCCCTTGCAGCCTGGAAGTCTTGCGACCCCCTTGCCCAGCCTATCGGCCAACTGTTGCAAGGCTCACCGGATTAAGCGGCGAGTGCGAAACGTTCGTCGTTTGCAGTTAGTTTTTTTCTGCGGTTTTACGAGGTGACAGAACCTCGACATGCCCTGCCACGCGTCCGAACCCATGTCGAAACCAATGCAGCCCCTAGGCCCTAATTTTAAGACATTTCCAGTAATTTCAATAGCGCCAAAGGATGATCGATCGTGTGATCGGCGGCCCACTGCGCGTGGTCAGCCGCATGGCCCAGGTAGCCATACGCTGCCGCCACCGTGGCCATGCCTGCGGCGCGACCTGCCTGGATATCACGTTCATCGTCCCCCACGTACCAACAGTGCTCAGGCTCCACGCCCAGCCGTCGCGCAGCCTCCAGCAAGGGCGCAGGATGCGGCTTCGGGTGTGCCGTGGTGTCGCCACTCACCACTGCCAAGGCGGAGTTGAACAACGGCAAGGCCCGTGTGAGCGGGTCCGTGAAACGCGCCATCTTGTTGGTCACCACGCCCCACAGCAGGCCACGTGTTTGCAAAGCTTCGATCAACTCGCTCACACCTTCAAAAACGATGGTGCGCTCGGTCATCGCATTCTCGTAGTTGACGAAGAAGGCTTCACGCAGCGTTGGAAACTCCGGGTGGTCGGGCGTCATGTCAAACGCCACTTTCAACATGCCGCGCGCTCCAGCACCCGCATGGGGTCGATACAGTGACGCATCCAGTGAGGGCAGCCCGCGATCCGTACGAAGCTTGTCTGCGGCCGCGCCAAGATCAGGCGCGCTGTCAATCAGCGTGCCGTCCAGATCAAACAGCACGGCCTTGGGTGAACGTGTGCGGCTCATGCCGGCCTGCGCGTGGCAAACAGGTAGTTCACGCTGGTGTCCTCGTTCAACCAATAGCGACGCGTGATCGGGTTGTACGACATGCCACGGCTGTGAAGTACATCCAAGCCTGCCTGGCGGCAGTGTGACGCCAATTCACTGGGGCGGATGAACTTGGCATATTCATGCGTGCCCTTGGGCAGCATGTTGAGCACGTACTCCGCACCCACAATGGCCAACATGAACGATTTGAGGTTGCGATTCAGCGTGGAGAAGAACACCCAGCCACCCGGCTTCACCAATTGCGCACAAGCACGCACCACGGATGACGGATCAGGCACATGCTCCAGCATTTCCATGCAAGTCACGGTGTCAAAACTGCTGGGCGCTTCCTGCGCCATGGCCTCGGCGCTGATTTCGCGATAGCTGATGTTGGGCGTTTCCGCTTCCAGTGCATGCAGTTGCGCCACTTTCAAGGCCTTGCCGGCCAGATCGATCCCTGTCACATTGGCACCAGCACGGGCCATGGCGTCAGCCAGAATGCCGCCGCCACAACCAATGTCGATGACCTTTTGACCTGTCAGGGGTGACAAGGACTGTATCCAGTCCAGCCGCAACGGATTGATTTGATGCAGCGGGCGAAATTCGCTTTCTGGGTCCCACCAGCGGTGGGCCAGTTCGGAAAATTTGGCCAACTCGGCTGGGTCGGCGTTCAAAGGGGTTGTCATGTCAGGTACTCCAGGACACGATGAACAAAAAACCCCGCCGAAGCGGGGTTTGTTGCGTGCGATCAGAGATGATCAGTTGGGGCGGGTGCCCACCACTTCGATCTCGACGCGACGGTTCTTGGCGCGACCTTGAGCGGTCTTGTTGTCAGCCACGGGCTGCTTCTCGCCTTTGCCTTCGGTGTAGACGCGGTTCTTTTCCACGCCCTTGGACACCAGGTAGGCCTTCACGGCTTCAGCGCGGCGAACCGACAGCTTCTGGTTGTAGGCATCGGTACCGATGGAGTCGGTGTGACCCACGGCAATGATGACTTCCAGGTTGATGGCCTTCATTTTGCCAACCAGGTCATCCAGCTTGGCTTTGCCTTCGGGCTTGAGCACGGACTTGTCGAAGTCGAAGAAGGCGTCAGCGGCGTAGGTCACCTTGGAGGCGGCTGCGGGCGGCTGGGCCGGAGCAGCGGGCTTGGGTGCCGGAGCGGGTGCGGGCGCTGCAGCGGCGGGAGCGGGGGCAGGCGCGGGAGCAGCCTTGGGAGCCAGGGCTCCGTCGCAACCAGGAGCGGCAGTGGCGGGAGTCCAGGAAGCGTTTCTCCAGCATTCGCCAGCTGCGTTCTTCCAGACTTCGCCACTGGCGTTACGCCAGTTGTTGACTTCTTGGGCACCAGCAACGGTGACCAGGGTGGCTGCGGCCAGGAAAGTTGCCAGCTTGTTGAATTGTTTCATGTTACTCCTCTGGGGGACATAGGAACGGAAGCACCAGGCTCCAAAAACAAACTTGCTTAAAACTAATTAAGCAAATTCTCTGATACGTTGATTATTGTGCCACACACCAGGGGTGAGGCCACAACCAAACCGGTGACAGGGTGGTATCCCGCCCAGACAGCGGGGAATTGTTGTAAGACCACCACAAATCTAAGAGTCACCCGACCACCTAGAATTGAAGGTTTACCCGCAAACCGGTCCCTTTCATGACCCAATTCGCCAAAGAGACACTGCCCATCAGCCTGGAAGAGGAGATGCGGCGCAGCTACCTCGATTACGCCATGAGCGTGATCGTGGGACGGGCCCTGCCAGATGCCCGTGACGGCCTCAAGCCCGTGCACCGGCGCGTGCTATACGCCATGCACGAGTTGAACAACGATTGGAACCGCCCGTACAAGAAGTCCGCGCGTATCGTGGGTGACGTCATTGGTAAATACCACCCGCACGGCGACAGCGCGGTGTACGACACCATCGTGCGCATGGCGCAGGATTTTTCGTTGCGTCACATGCTGGTGGATGGCCAGGGTAACTTCGGCTCGGTGGATGGTGACAACGCGGCAGCCATGCGTTACACGGAAATCCGCCTGGCCAAGATTGCCCATGAAATGCTGGGCGACATCGACAAGGAAACCGTCGACTTCGGACCCAACTATGACGGCTCGGAGCAAGAGCCGCTGGTGCTGCCCAGCCGCCTGCCCAACCTGCTGGTCAACGGCTCCGCCGGTATTGCGGTGGGCATGGCCACCAACATTCCACCGCACAACCTGAATGAGGTGGTGGATGCCTGCCTGCACTTGCTGAAAAACCCCGACGCCAGCGTCGATCAGTTGATGGAGATCGTGCCTGCGCCCGACTTTCCCACCGCCGGCATCATCTACGGCATGGAAGGCGTGCGTGACGGCTACCGCACAGGTCGCGGCCGCGTGGTCATGCGCGCCAAGTGCCACTTTGAAGACATCGACAAAGGCCAGCGCCAGGCCATCATCGTGGATGAGCTGCCCTATCAGGTCAACAAAAAGACGCTGCAAGAGCGCATGGCCGAACTGGTCCATGAAAAGAAGATCGAAGGCATCAGCCACATCCAGGACGAGTCCGACAAATCGGGCATGCGCCTGGTCATCGAACTCAAGCGCGGTGAAGTGCCCGAGGTGGTGCTGAACAACCTGTACAAGCAGACGCAATTGCAGGACACCTTCGGCATCAACATGGTGGCCCTGATCAATGGCCAGCCCAAGCTGTGCAACCTGAAAGACCTGATCGACGTCTTCTTGCAGCACCGCCGTGAAGTGGTGACACGTCGCACCATCTTCACGCTGCGCAAGGCCAGAGAGCGCGGTCATGTGCTGGAAGGTCTGGCGGTGGCGTTGGCCAACATCGATGACTTCATTGCCATCATCCGCAACGCCCCCACCCCACCGGTGGCCAAGGCCGAGCTGATGAACCGCCCGTGGGACAGCCAGATGGTGCGCCAGATGCTCACACGCGCCCGCGCTGACGGCGGCGTGGTCAACGCAGACGACTATCGCCCCGATGGCCTGGAACGCCAGTACGGCCTGGGCGCCGATGGCCTGTACCGCCTGAGCGACACACAGGCGCAAGAAATTCTGCAAATGCGCCTGCAGCGCCTGACCGGTCTGGAGCAGGACAAGATCGTCAACGAGTACAAAGAGGTGATGGCCGAGATTGACGACCTGCTGGACATCCTGGCCAAGCCGGAGCGCGTGTCCATCATCATTGGCGACGAACTCACCGCCATCAAGCAAGAGTTCGGTCAGACCAAGCTGGGCGCTCGTCGAAGCGTGGTGGAACACAACGCTCAAGACCTGGCCACGGAAGACCTGATCACCCCCACCGACATGGTGGTGACCCTCTCGCACTCGGGCTACATCAAGAGCCAGCCCCTGTCCGAGTACCGCTCGCAAAAGCGCGGGGGCCGTGGCAAGCAAGCCACCGCCACCAAAGAAGACGACTGGATCGACCAGCTCTTCATCGCCAACACGCACGACTACATCCTGTGCTTCTCCAACCGTGGCCGCCTGTACTGGCTCAAGGTGTGGGAAGTGCCTGCGGGTTCGCGCGGCTCGCGCGGCCGTCCCATTGTCAACATGTTCCCGCTGCAAGAGGGCGAAAAGATCAACGTGGTGCTGGCCCTGACCGGCGAAGCGCGCACCTTCCCAGAAAACCAGTTCGTGTTCATGGCCACCTCCATGGGCACGGTCAAGAAAACGTCCCTGGACGAATTCAGCAACCCCCGCAAAGGCGGCATCATCGCTGTCAACCTCGACGAAGGCGACTACCTGATTGGCGCAGCCCTCACGGACGGTCAGCAC
>VEQI01000270.1 GCA_018883305.1 Limnohabitans sp.
GTCCTGGCCTGCGTGCGCCGGGGCGTACAGGTGCTGCAATTTAACCTGGACCAGGGCCTGACCCTGTTCGAGGATCAGTCCTTCGATGTGGTGTTGCAGATCGATACGCTGCAGCATTTGCGCAATGCCGAGACCATGTTGCGGGAAACCGCCAGGGTCGGACGCCAGGGTGTGGTGGCATTCCCCAACTTTGCACACTGGCCCAACCGCTTGAGCATTCTGCGTGGGCGCATGCCAGTGACCCGACGCCTGCCGTACCAGTGGTATGACACCCCCAACATACGCGTCGGTACCTACAAGGATTTCGAGATCCTGGCGGTCAAGAACCACCTGCGCATCACCGAGTCCTTTGGCATCCAGGAGGATCGCATCGTGCGCTGGTGGCCCAACGCCTGTGCCGCGACGGCCGTGTTTCGTTTCCAGGGGCGCTGAGTCCGGCGTGGCCAGGCGCCGCCTTGGTGATTGGCGGGGTGGCGTGGACACCGCTATCATGCCCGTGAATGGTTGTGCCAACCACATGCGCCGCAGGTGTTTGCGGCGCCGAGGGCGCATCCCCTTGACCTTCCAACCCCCTCAACAGGAGCGACAGCATGGGACATCTGGTCCAGATTCAGGCCGCCGACGGCCATTCTTTTGACGCCTACGTGGCACAACCGCAAGGCAAGCCTCGCGGGGCTGTGGTGGTGTTGCAGGAAATCTTTGGTGTCAACCACCACATTCGCGCCGTGGCCGATGGCTATGCGCTGGCGGGCTACTATGTGGTGGCGCCCGCCACCTTTCACCGCGTGAAGTCGGGTGTCGAATTGGGCTACACCCCGGATGACATGAACGCGGGCTTTGCCCTGAAAACGGCCGTGGAAGCCTTGCCGGCGCCGGGTGTCATGGCCGATATTCAGGCCGCTGTGAATGAGGCGGCCAAGCAAAGTGGAGGCAAAGTGGGTGTGGTGGGCTATTGCTGGGGCGGCTTGCTGACCTGGCGTGCGGCGGCACTGGTGCAGGGCGTGAGCGCGGCCGTGCCCTATTACGGTGGTGGCGTTACCACAGAGGCCGAGGCCGCACGCAAGCCGTTGTGTCCGGTCATGGCGCACTTCGGGGACAAGGACCACTGGATTCCGCTGGACACCGTCGAGGCTTTCCGCCGCGCGCAGTCAGGTGTGGAGGTGCATGTCTACGCGGCAGACCACGGGTTCAACTGCAACGAGCGTGGTTCGTATGACGAGGCTGCAGCCAATACGGCGCTGGAACGTACGCTGGCATTCTTCGGGCGTCACCTGGGCTAAGTCAGCGCTGTCCTTGCGGCGCCCCATCGGGCGCCGCGGTGACTCAGCGGGCGTTTTGGAGCAACGTGGCGGTCTCGATGGCAAAGTACGTCAGCACGCCGTCCGCACCAGCGCGCTTGAAGGCCAGCAGACTCTCCAGCATCACCGCTTCCTGGTCCAGCCAGCCATTGCGAGCGGCCGCCATCAGCATGGCGTATTCACCCGAGACCTGATAGGCAAAGGTGGGCACGTGGAAGGTGTCCTTGACCCGGCGCACAATGTCCAAGTAAGGCATGCCGGGTTTGACCATCACCATGTCGGCACCCTCGTCGATGTCCATCGCCACTTCGCGTAGCGCCTCATCGGTGTTGCCGGGGTCCATCTGGTAGACCTTTTTATTGCTTTTGCCCAGGTTGCTGGCCGAGCCCACCGCATCGCGGAACGGCCCATAAAACGCGCTGGCGTATTTGGCGCTGTAGGCCATGATGCGGGTGTGGATGTGGCCGGCGGACTCCAGTGCCTGGCGGATGGCGCCAATGCGGCCGTCCATCATGTCGCTGGGGGCGACGATATCCACGCCCGCATCGGCCTGTGTCAGGGCCTGCTGAACCAGCACCTTCACGGTTTCGTCATTCAGGATGTAGCCGGTGTCGTCCAGCAGGCCATCCTGTCCGTGGCTGGTGAATGGATCCAGAGCCACATCCGTCATCACGCCCAGTTCTGGGAAGCGCTGCTTGAGCGCGCGGACCACTTGCGGCACCAAGCCGCGCGCATTCATGGCCTCACGCCCATCGGGCGTTTTCAGTGAGGGGTCGATGACGGGAAACAATGCCATCACCGGAATGCCCAGAGCGACGCAGCGCTCTGCCACGGGCAGCAACAGATCCAGGCTGAGGCGTTCCACGCCAGGCATGGATGCCACGGCCTCACGCCGGCCCTGCCCTTCCAGCACGAAGACCGGATAAATCAAATCATTGACCGACAGGGATTGCTCGCGCACCAGCCGACGCGTGAAATCATCGCGGCGAAGTCGACGGGGACGGGTGGCGGGATATTGAGTCTGGCGAATGTTCATGCGAGCTCCTGGAACAACGGGTCAGACAGCATCTTGGCATGTCCGCCGCCGAGCAACTGTCACGAAAAGTCTTCATTGTGACGCAAGCCTGGCCCCTCCCTTCGGGTTTGTCTGAGGATGCCGTGCAGACGACCATGGTTAGATTGCAGGTGGATGGTTTGCCATCCCCCGCTTTTCCTCCCTGAGCGGGGCCGTCGACCCATGGTCGATGGCTTTCGCCCGGCACTGACCGGGCTTCTTTTTGTGCAAAACCTCTACACTGCACAGATGCTCTGGATCAAAACCCTTCACATCGTCTTCGTGGCCAGCTGGTTCGCCGGCCTGTTTTACCTGCCGCGCATCTTTGTCAATCTGGCATCTGTTGCGCCGGGATCGGTGGCGGAGCGCGCGCGCTTGCTACTCATGGCCAAGCGCCTGTTGAGTTTTTCCCATTTGCTGATGGTGCCCGCTGTGGCGCTGGGCATCTGGTTGTGGGCGGGCTATGGCATTGGCTGGGGGCCCGGGCAAAGCTGGATGCATGCCAAGTGGCTGGCCGTGCTCTTGGTGTTGGGCTATCACCATGCCTGCGTGAAATTGCTGCGTCGCTTTGAACACGGCGAGAACCGGCGCAGCGAGCGCTGGTTTCGCGTGTTCAATGAGGCGCCCGTGCTCCTGATGTTGATGATTGTCTCCCTGGTGGTGGTCAAACCCTCCGACTGGACGGCCTTCCTCACCGACTGGCTGTGGGGACTGCTGGTGCTGGTGGCGGTGGGGGCGCTGGCCTGGTGGCGTCGTCGTTGACGGTTTATGCATAAGACGTCGGCGTGGCCCCTGGCCGGCATTTATGCCGTTCTGATCATCTACGCCAGTCTTTATCCTTTTGATCAGTGGCGTGATCAGGATCTGGTGCCCTGGGCGTTTTTGACTCATCCGTGGACACGATACTGGAGCGGGTTCGATGTGGTGTCTAACCTGCTGGGCTATGCCCCACTGGGTTTTTGGCTCACGCTGGGGGCCTTGCGCAGTGGCGTTCGACGTGGTGGTGTGTTCTATGGCGTGGTGACGGCGGCGGGGTTGTCCTTTTTGCTGGAGAGCCTGCAGTCTTATTTGCCCATGCGTGTGCCCTCCTTGATGGATTTTTCGCTCAATGTGGCGGGCGCCATCTCGGGTGCCTGCGCAGCCCATGTGCTGGAACGACTGGGATGGCTGGACCGCTGGAGCCGTTTTCGCGCCCGTTGGTTCATGCCGGATGCGCGCCTGAGCTTGGTGGCGCTGTTTCTCTGGCCTTTTGCATTGCTGTTTCCTTCGGGGGTTCCTTTTGGCCTGGGACAGGTGCTTGAGCGTGTGGAGGAAACGCTGGGGGGCTGGCTCAAGGGCACACCGTTTCTGGAATGGCTGCCCTTGCGGCCGGTGGAGTTGCAGCCGCTGTTGCCTGGCGCCGAGTTGCTGTGTGTGATGCTGGGGCTGCTCTCGCCGTGTTTGTTGGGATCGTCGATCATCCGTGAGCGCTCGCAACGTCTGGTGGCCGTTCTGGTGGTGGTGGTGGTTGGGGTGTCTGCCACGGCCTTGTCGGCTGCGTTGAGCTTTGGCCCCCGACATGCCTGGGTCTGGCTGGATTTGCCGACGTTGCTGGGCATGCTCCTGGGGTTGGGGTTGGCTGGCGTGCTGAGCTTGCTATCAGCCAGGGCCTGTCTGGTTCTGCTGCTGTGTGTGCTGTTGTTGCATCTGGCCATTCTCAACCAGGCGCCCGCCAATGCGTATCTGGCGCAGACCTTGCAATCCTGGGAGCAAGGACGCTTCATCCGCTTTCATGGGGTGGCGCAATGGTTGGGCTGGCTGTGGCCGTACGCGGTGTTGATGGCCGCGCTCACCCGCGCTGCGCGTGCGGATGCGCGGGCCTAAAATCCCCGCCATGCCTGACACCTCCTACTACAAGCACCACGTCTTTTTTTGCCTGAATGAGCGCACCAATGGCGAGTCCTGTTGTGCCCACCAGGGCGCCCAGGCGGCCTTTGATCTGTGCAAGTCGCGCGTCAAAAGCCTGGGTCTGAATGGGCCGGGTGGGGTTCGGGTCAACAAGGCGGGGTGCCTCGACCGGTGTGCCGCAGGACCGGTGCTGGTGGTGTATCCCCAGGCCACCTGGTACTCTTTTGTGGACGAACAGGACATCCAGGAAATCATTGACTCCCATCTCGTCAAGGGCCAGGTGGTGGAGCGGTTGCTGGTGCCACCCAACGTGGGACGCTGACGAATGAACTTGCAAACTCAGCGAGTGCTGTTGCAAGGTCCCTGTGGCGAGATCGAGGCGCTGCGGGACGACCCTGCGGGGGCTGCCAAGGGTGTGGCGGTGATCTCGCACCCTCATCCCCTCTTTGGCGGCACCATGGACAACAAGGTAGTGCAAACACTGGCGCGTGCCTTTGTGCAAAGTGGCTGGAGCGCCGTGCGTGACAACTTTCGAGGCGTGGGGCGCAGTGCGGGTCAATGCGA
>VEQI01000271.1 GCA_018883305.1 Limnohabitans sp.
GGTCTGCACGGTGACCAATGGCACGGGGACGGTGCTGGCCGAGGTGACCAATGTGGCCGTCAACTGTGTGTCAACCACGCGCAACTACGCGACTGTGAGTACCTATGTCAACGCCGCTGCGGCGCAGTTCTCCAATGCCGAAGGTATTGCGGTGGACAGTGCCGGTGTGTTGTACGTGGCGGACATGATCAACAACCGCATACGTAAGATTGCGACCGATGGCACGGTGACCACGCTGGCAGGTACCACGACACCAGGTAGTTTGAACGGCACCGGTGCGGCCGCGAGTTTCAGTTTCCCCCAGTCTGTGGCCACCGATGCGGATGGCAACGTGTATGTCGCGGACACCAGCAACCACCTGATTCGCAAAATCACGCCAGCAGGGGTGGTGACCACGGTAGCGGGGATCGCAGGCTCGGCGGGTCACACCAATGGTCCAGCGGCCACCGCCAAGTTCAACAGTCCTTCCGGCATCGCGACCGATACCAGTGGCAACCTGTATGTGGCTGACGCTAACAACAACTTGATTCGCAAAATTTCTGCCGCTGGTGAGGTCACGACGCTGGCTGGTCCGGGTAGTTTGGATGCCACGGGGGCACCTGCACCTGCGTTCAACTCACCCCGGGCACTGGTGGTGGATCCGACAGGTGTGGTCTATGTGTCTGATTCTGCGAACAACATGATTCGCAAAATCACGCCAGCTGGCGTGGTCACCACCTTGGCCGGCTCCACCACCGCCGGCAACGCAGATGGCAACGGCACTGCCGCCACCTTCAACTTCCCGCATGGCATCGCGCTGGACGCTTCGGGCAACATCTATGTCGTGTCGAATGATCGGGTGCGCAAAATCACGCCCGCTGGCGAGGTCACCACCCTCACGGGGACTGCCACCGGTGTGCGTGTGGATGGCACCTTGGCCGCTGCGGTGTTTAGCGGCACCCAGAGCTTGACGATCGACGCCAATGGCGTGATTTACGTGCTGGAAATCGACGACGTTCGCAAAATCGAATAAGCCGAGCCCCGACCAGCGCTGTCACGGTCGCAGCGCTGGTGTCTCCACGGTCATGCCGCGTGCACGCCACTTGAGAAACAGTTCCAGTTGACGCCACTCCAGCGCGCCCGATGCAAAGGGCTCTGCGCGCACCGCATTCATGCAGTTGCGCAAGCGTCGTTCCAGTGAACCCAGGCTTTGCCACTCCAGCCGGTAAATGGGATAGCCCGTGGGGTGAGCCTGTGGAATGACAATGCCCGCCAGCTTCTGGCCCCAACGCTGGTCATGGCATTGGGCGCAAGACAAGTTGATTTGCCCCATGCGTTGTTCAAAGTGTTGACGGCCGGCCTTCAAATCCTCACGCAAAGCGGGATCATCCACGTCGCTGATGGCTTGTCCCCTGGACTGGTGCGCCACCCAGACCGACAGGGACAGCAAAGGTGAGGACTCGGCCTTCCAAGGCGTTTGTTGTTGTCGCTCCTGACGACATTGGTTGATTTGATCATCCAGATTCATGAGGCGCTCACCCACGCGGCGCGGGTAGCGCGTGGCCACGCCCTTCATGCTGGTCTGTGCTTCACCATGACAACTGCGGCAAGACTGCTGCTTCGGTCCTGCGGGTTGCTGCCACAGGGTTTCACCTTCCATCAGCCAGAAGCTGGCCGGGTTCTGGCTCAAGTCTTCCTGGATGGCCCGGTTGCTGGAGGAGAGCAGCAGCGTGCCGGATTGACGTTCATGCAGCGGAATATCGGCGTGCGCGCTCAGCGTGGCCATGCCGGCCAGCAGCCAGGGCGCAAGCACGCGTTTCACGACACCACAATCAGCGCCGATGCCTGAGCCTGGTAACCGTTGTCGCCTTCCCAGGTGAGGTCGAAGCGCCCACTTTCATTGACCCGGACGGTGAACTGCATGAGTGGGTTGGCAGCGATGCCGCCAATCAGTTCGGCGCGGAACACCTCCACGCCATTGAACTGGCAGCGAAACAGGTTGATCATGTCGCGCGGAATGCGTTTGCCGTGCTCGTCGTGGCGAAAGCCGTTTTCCATGGCGTGTTGGGCCAGGGCGCGTACGGTGACCACCTCGCCACGGCTGGCTTTGGCAGGAATGGTGACCAGGGTGCGGGGCAGTGTCATCGCTCCTCCGTGCAGGCGGAGCTGGTGACCAGCGTGTCCGCATGGCCCGACCAGAAGCTGCCATCGCTCAGGTGGGCAATAGCCCACACGCGCTGGCTGTCGCCGAGACGCACCCGTGCGGTCAGTTGCGCCTTGCCGCTGTGGGGGGTGAAGTGAGCGGTCAGGATCCGAGGAATCGGATTGCCTTCCGCCACGACATGAATGGCGCGGACATGGTCTTGCGGCGTCATGGGACTGTCCACCCGCACCTGCATCACCACCGAATTGCCGTTTTCCACCAAGGGTGGAATGTCCAGCGTCACGCGACCGGGGCGGGCGGCTTGTCCGCGAAGCAGTTCGGACAGGGCGGCCTGGCCCTGTTCCGGGGTGGCATGGGCGGCCAGCGGCGCTGCCCCCAGCCATTGCAGGAGATGTCGTCGAGAGGTGCTCATGGGGTCATCTGAACCAGAAAGGCCACGATGTCTTCAATGTCCTGGGGTTGCAGCAAGGGCTTGCCCTGGAATTGCGGGTGCACACGCAGTCCCGTGGTGGCCGGTTGTCCGTAGGCGGGCATGATGGTGTCGGGGTTGAAAAGGGTGGGTGCCAGAAGCTGTGTCCGTACCTCGGCGCTCACACGGTGCCCGGCTTTCAGGGACAAGTCGGGACCCAAGGTGCCTTGAAACCGCTCTTCGGGGAATGGCCCACTGTGGCACAGCAGACAAAACCCCTGTTGCCGGTCCACCACCAGGCGACGACCACGGACGGGGTCGCCCGGTTGGGTGGTGAGCGGCGTGGCGTACCGGGCCGCCGTTAATGCGGACGGGGCAGTCACTGTCCCTGGCGAGGCCACTTGCGCACCTGCACCACCGGCCAGCCAGGCCAGGCAGAGCCCAACAGCGCTGTGGCCTGCCCGCATTGCATCAGACCAGCGTGAACCCCGCCTTCTTCAGCGGTACCGTGCGCAAACGCTGTCCCGTTGCGCGGTAGATGGCATTGAGCACGGCAGGCGCGGCCACGCAAATCGTGGGCTCACCAATGCCGCCCCACTCCTGGCCACCACCTTCGATGATGATGGTCTCCACCTTGGGCATCTGGGCAATGCGCATGGAACCAAAGGAGTCGAAGTTGGTCTGCTCGATGCGTCCGTTCTTGACCGTGCATTCCTGCTCAAACAAAGCAGACAGGCCGTAGACAAAGGAGCCCGCCACCTGGCGCTCGATCTGCGCCGGGTTCACCGCATAGCCGGGATCGGTGGCGGCCACGATGCGATGGACTTTCACCTTGTTGCCCGGTTGCACGGACACTTCGCAAGCGGCGGCCACGAAGCTGCCAAAGGCCTTCATCTGGGCCAGGCCCCTTGAGACACCGGCCGGCGCAGGCGTGTTCCAACCTATGCGCTCTGCCACGGCATTGAGCACCGCCAGATTGCGTGGGTGGTTGGCCATGTACTGGCGACGGAACTGCAGCGGGTCCATGCCCGCCACTTCGGCCAGCTCGTCCATGAAGCATTCAAAGAACACGGCATTCTGGTTGGCATTGACACCACGCCAGAAACCCGGTGGCACATGCGTGTTGCGCATGGCGTGATCAATCAGCAGGTTCGGGAAGGTATAGCCAAAGCCATGCTCACCGGCATCGGCCAGCCCCTGGAACACCAGCGGGTCACGACCTTTTTGTTGCTCCACCACAGCTGGGCGAACCGCAGACAGGATGGACTGGCCGGAGAGGCGAACGTGAACGCCGGTGAGGTTCTTGTTGGCGTCAAACGTGCCGGTCAGCTTGCACGCCATCACCGGGTGATAACGGCCCTGTGTCATGTCTTCTTCGCGGGTCCACATCAGCTTGATGGGCGTGCCAGGCATTTGCTTGGCAATCAGCACCGCCTGGCGGGTGTAGTCCTGGAAGGCACCGCGACGGCCAAAGCCACCGCCCAGGTTGATCTTGTGCACGTCACATTGCGGGGCGGGCAGGCCAGAGGCTTCGATCACCGCAGCCAAAGAGGCCTCGCCGTCTTGTGTGGGCACCCAGGCGTCGCAGCGCTCGGGGGTCCACACGGCGGTGGCGTTCATCGGCTCCATGGGGGCATGGTTCAGGAACGGATAGAAATACGAAGCCTCATGCTGACGGCTGGCCTGTGACTTGGCCGTCTGAATATTGCCCGCCTGATTGCCGACAAAGGCCTGCTCGGCGCTGAGCCCAGCCGTCAGGATGGCTTCGATGCTGGCGCTGGAGACGCTGGCGTTGGGGCCCTCGTCCCATCGGATGGTGACGCGGTCCAGGGCCGTTTTGGCGGTCCAGAAGGTGTCGGCCACCACGGCCACGGCGGTGTCGCCCACCTGCAGCACTTTCTTGACACCCTTCATGGCCACGGCGGCACTGGCGTCAAAGCTGGCGAGCTTGCCACCAAACACCGGGCACTCCTTGACGGTGGCCACCAGCATGCCGGGCATCTTGAGGTCCACCCCATAGATCTGCTGTCCATTCACCTTGGGGCGCGTGTCCAGGCGGCGCACGGGTTTGCCTGCGATCTTCCAGGTCGTGTGCGATTTCAGTGGCACTTTTTCGGGCACCGGCAACTGCGCGGCTGCTTGTGCCACCTTGCCAAAACTGATCTGTCGACCCGAGGCCTCGTGACGAATGATGCTGTTGGCCGCGCTGCATTGGTC
>VEQI01000015.1 GCA_018883305.1 Limnohabitans sp.
CGTGCACGGTACCCCCATGGTGCAGCGCCGCGCCATGGCCAAGGCCATCACCTTGCTCGAATCCACCCGCGCCGACCACCGCGCCGAAGGCGACGCGCTGCTCACCGCCATGCTGCCGCACACGGGCGCGGCCATGCGCTTGGGCATCAGCGGCGTGCCCGGCGTGGGCAAGAGCACGTTCATTGAGGCCCTGGGCCTCTACCTCATCACCCAAGGCCACCGCGTGGCGGTGTTGGCCGTGGACCCATCCTCCAGTGTTTCGGGAGGCTCGATTCTGGGTGACAAAACCCGCATGGAACACCTCTCGGTTCACCCCCAGGCCTATATTCGCCCCAGCCCTTCGAGTGGCACCTTGGGCGGCGTGGCCGAGAAAACCCGCGAGGCCATGCTCGTGTGCGAGGCGGCGGGCTACGACGTGGTGATCGTCGAGACCGTGGGCGTGGGCCAGAGCGAAACCGCCGTGGCCAACATGACCGACATGTTCTGCTTGCTCCAGTTGCCCAACGCCGGCGACGATTTGCAAGCCATTAAAAAAGGCGTGATGGAGCTGGCCGATCTCGTCGTCATCAACAAGGCCGATCTCGACAGCGCTGCGGCCACCCGCGCCCAAGCCCAGATCACCTCGGCCTTGCGCCTCTTGGGTTTTCACGGCAAGCCCGACCCCGGCGCGCACGACGATCCCCATGCCCCACCCAGCCCCACCTCCGCCTGGCGCCCGCAAGTCATGCAAATGAGCGCCTTGCAAGGGCAGGGCATTGAGGCTTTCTGGCAGCAGGTGAGCACCTACCGCGAGCGGCAAACCGCCAATGGCCGCATGGCCGCGCGGCGTCAGCAACAGGCCTTGGCCTGGATGTGGGAGCGCATCGAGGCCGGCCTCAAACAGCAATTCCGCAGCGCCCCCAAAGTGCGCGAACTCCTCCCCCAACTCACCGAGCAAGTGGTCGCCGGCCACTTGCCCGCCTCCACCGCCGCGCGCCAGTTGCTCGCGGCGTCCCTGGAACCCTGATTTACCTGGAGAAAGACCATGCAAGACATCATCGAACAACTGGAGAAAAAGCGCGCCGCGGCCCGTTTGGGCGGCGGTCAAAAGCGCATCGACGCCCAGCACAGCAAGGGCAAGCTCACCGCGCGCGAGCGCATCGAGGTGCTGCTCGATGAGGGTACCTTCGAAGAATGGGACATGTTCGTCGAGCACCGCTGCACCGACTTTGGCATGGCCGACAACAAAATTCCGGGCGACGGTGTCGTCACCGGCTACGGCATGATCAATGGTCGCCTGGTGTTTGTGTTTAGCCAGGATTTCACGGTCTACGGGGGCGCGCTATCCGAGACGCACGCCGAGAAGATCTGCAAGATCATGGACCAAGCCATGAAAGTGGGCGCACCGGTCATTGGCCTCAACGATTCCGGCGGCGCGCGCATTCAAGAGGGCGTGGCGTCGCTCGGCGGCTACGCCGAAGTGTTTCAGCGCAACGTGAGCGCCTCGGGCGTGATTCCGCAAATCAGCCTCATCATGGGCCCCTCGGCCGGTGGCGCGGTGTATTCCCCCGCGCTGACCGATTTCATCTTCATGGTCAAAGACACCTCCTACATGTTCGTCACGGGCCCCGAAGTGGTCAAGACCGTCACGCACGAGGAGGTCACGGCTGAGGAGCTCGGGGGTGCGCTCACCCACACCACCAAGAGCGGCGTGGCCGACATGGCCTTTGAGAACGACGTCGAAGCGCTCTTGATGCTGCGCCGCCTGTTCAACTACCTGCCGCTCAACAACAAGGAAAAGGCCCCGGTGCGCAAGAGCGGTGACCCGCTGGACCGCATGGACATCAGCCTGGACACCCTGGTGCCCGAGAACCCGAACAAGCCCTACGACATGAAGGAACTCATCGTCAAGACGGTGGATGACGGCGACTTCTTTGAGCTGCAACCCGACTATGCCAAGAACATCCTGATTGGCTTTGCCCGCATGGATGGTCAAACCGTGGGCATCGTGGCCAACCAGCCGCTGGTGCTGGCCGGTTGTCTGGACATCAAGAGTTCCATCAAGGCTGCGCGCTTTGTGCGCTTCTGTGACGCCTTCAATATTCCGGTGGTGACCTTCGTGGACGTGCCTGGCTTCATGCCCGGTACCTCGCAAGAGTACGGGGGCATCATCAAGCACGGGGCCAAGTTGCTGTACGCCTATGCCGAATGCACCGTGCCCAAGATCACCGTCATCACCCGCAAGGCCTACGGCGGCGCGTATGACGTGATGGCCTCCAAGCACCTGCGCGGTGATGTGAACTTCGCCTGGCCCAACGCCGAAATTGCGGTGATGGGCGCCAAAGGCGCGGTGGAGATCATCTTCCGTGAAGACAAAAACGACCCTGAAAAACTCGCCGCCCGCGAGGCCGAATACAAAGCCCGTTTCGCCAACCCCTTTGTGGCCGGCGCCCGGGGTTTCATTGACGATGTGATCCAGCCGCATGAAACACGCAAGCGCATCTGCCGCTCGCTGGTGATGCTCAAGGACAAGCACATCGAGAATCCGTGGCGCAAGCACGGGAACATTCCGCTGTGATCGCTCAGGAGTCAAAGAACATGTTTAAAAAAATTCTGATTGCCAATCGCGGTGAAATCGCCTGCCGCGTCATCGCCACCGCCCGCAAGATGGGCATTGCCACCGTGGCTGTTTACTCCGAGGCCGACAAAGAGGCCCGCCACGTGCAACTGGCCGACGAGGCTGTGCTGCTGGGACCGGCCCCCAGCCGTGAGTCCTATCTGGTGGCGGACAAAATCATCGCGGCCTGCAAGGCTACGGGCGCTCAAGCCGTGCACCCAGGCTATGGCTTTTTGTCCGAGAACGAAGACTTCGCCGCTCGGTGTGAAAAGGAAGGCATTGCCTTCATCGGTCCCAAGGCCCATTCCATTGCGGCCATGGGCGACAAGATTGCCTCCAAGAAGCTGGCCAATGAAGCCAAGGTCAACACCATCCCCGGCTACAACGACGCCATCGAGACGGCAGAGAAAGCCGTTGAAATTGCCAAAGGCATTGGTTACCCCGTGATGATCAAGGCCTCGGCTGGTGGCGGTGGCAAGGGCTTGCGCGTGGCCTTCAACGACAAAGAGGCTTTTGAAGGCTTCACCTCTTGCCGCAACGAAGCACGCAACAGTTTTGGCGATGACCGTGTGTTCATCGAGAAATACGTCCTGGAGCCGCGCCACATTGAAATCCAGATCCTGGGTGACTCACACGGCAACGTGATTTACCTCAACGAGCGCGAGTGCTCGATCCAGCGTCGCCATCAGAAGGTGATTGAAGAGGCGCCGTCTCCTTTCATCTCGGATGCCACCCGCAAGGCCATGGGCGAGCAGGCCGTGGCCTTGGCCAAGGCGGTGAAGTACCAGTCCGCCGGCACAGTGGAGTTCGTGGTGGGCAAAGACCAGGACTTCTATTTCCTGGAAATGAACACCCGTTTGCAGGTGGAGCACCCGGTGACTGAATGCATCACCGGCCTGGACCTGGTGGAGCAGATGATTCGTGTGGCCGCGGGTGAAAAGCTCACCCTCACGCAAGCCGATGTCAAGCGTGATGGCTGGGCCATGGAATGCCGCATCAACGCCGAAGACCCGTTCCGCAATTTCCTGCCCTCCACGGGTCGCCTGGTGCGTTTCCAAACGCCGGATCAGACCATGTTCCAGGCTGACCCCTCGAAGAAGCAGGGCGTGCGCGTGGACACCGGTGTGCAAGAAGGCGGCGAGATTCCCATGTTCTATGACTCGATGATCGCCAAGCTCATCGTGCATGGGAAAGACCGCCATGACGCCATCGCCAAAATGCGCGAAGCGCTCAACGGCTTCGTGATTCGCGGCATCAGCTCCAACATTCCGTTTCAGGCCGCACTGCTGGCGCACCCCAAGTTTGTCAGCGGCCAGTTCAACACGGGCTTCATTGCCGAGCATTACGCCAAGGGCTTCCGCGCCGAGGACGTGCCGCATGACGACCCGGACTTCCTGGCCGCCCTGGCCGCCTTTGTGCGACGCAAGTCGCGTGAACGCGCGGCGGGCCTGAGTGGTCAACTGCCGGGCTATGACGTGAAAATTGGTCAAGACTACACCGTGGTGGTGCTGGGTGCACATGGCAACAACCGCCAGGTGCAGGCGCATGTGGATGAGTTCCGTGGCCAAAGTGGCGTCGCCTCCATTCGTGTGGGTGAGAAAACCTATGACATCGTCAGTCACTCGCGTCTGAACGACGTCAAGATCAATGGCACTGTCAACGGCAAACCCTTTGTGGCGCAGGTAGAGCGTGGCACGGCCAAGAACCCGCTGGCCTTGCAGGTGCAACACAACGGCACCCGCATTGAGGCGCTGGTGATGTCGCCCCGCATGGCGCAGTTGCACCAGCTCATGCCCTACAAGGCGCCGCCTGACATGAGCCGCTTTGTGCTCTCGCCCATGCCGGGTTTGCTGGTGGATGTGTCCGTGCAGCCAGGGCAGAAAGTGCAGGCGGGTGAGCGCGTGGCCGTGATCGAAGCCATGAAGATGGAAAACGCCCTGTTTGCTGCACAAGATGGTGTGGTCAAGCGCGTGGTGGCCAGCAAGGGGGAATCCCTCTCGGTGGACCAGGTCATTGTCGAGTTTGAATGAGGCCCGTCATGAACCGTCCTTTCAAGGTGCTGGGTATTCAGCAGATTGCCATTGGCGGCCCGGACAAGCACCGTCTGCAAAAACTCTGGGTCGATTTGTTTGGCTTGGAAGTCACGGGCAATTTCAAGAGCGAGCGTGAGAACGTGGACGAAGACATCTGCGCCATTGGCACTGGTCCGTTCAAAGTCGAGGTGGATCTCATGCAACCGCTTGACCCCGAGAAAAAGCCCGCGGTACACACCACGCCACTCAACCACATCGGCCTGTGGATTGACGATCTGCCCACAGCAGTTCAGTGGCTGGGTGAGCAGGGCGTTCGCTTTGCCCCGGGCGGTATTCGCAAAGGCGCCGCAGGCTTTGACATTTGCTTTGTCCATCCCAAAGGCAATGAAGAGTTGCCGATTGGTGGCGAGGGCGTCCTGATCGAGTTGGTGCAGGCGCCGCCTGAGGTGGTCAAGGCATTTGCCGCGCTGGCGGCGGGCTGATTCGCCCGTCACGATGTGTGACTCGGTGAACGCTGTCGTCTCCCAGGGGGCTGTGGTTCCCGGGCTGTGCGCGTAAGATCTGAGGCACCATGAATCTACTAGATACCTTGCAAGACACCTCGGCGTTTGTCACGCTGCGCCGAGACATTCACGCCCACCCGGAGCTGGGCTTTGAAGAACACCGTACCTCGCAACTGGTGGCCGATCGATTGCGCTCCTGGGGTCTGGAGGTGCACACCGGCATTGCGGGCACGGGCGTGGTGGGTGTGCTGCGTTGTGGCGATGGGCCACACACCATTGGCCTGCGCGCGGACCTGGATGCGTTGCCGCTTCAAGAAGAGAACCATTTTCCCCATCGCTCCCTGCACGACGGGCGCATGCACGCCTGCGGACATGACGGCCACACCACCATGTTGCTGGCAGCCGCGTGGCACCTTTCACGCAGCCGCGATTTCAGCGGGACGGTCAACTTCATCTTTCAGCCGGCGGAAGAAATGGGCAAGGCTGGCGCCAAGAAGATGGTGGATGAGGGCCTCTTTGAACGCTTTCCCTGTGAAGCCGTGTTTGCCCTGCACAACTTTTCGCTCGGGCAGGTCGGCAAATTTGCACTCAGCCCCGGCGCTTTGATGGCGTCCAGCAACACCTGGCGTGTGGTGATCAAAGGTCGCGGCACACATGCTTCCTTGCCTCACACGGGGGTGGACCCGGTGGCCGCCACCATCAGTCTGGCGCAGCAATTGCAAACCTTGGCCACACGTCTCATCAACCCGGCCGAGCAAGTGTTGCTGGCCGTCACCCAGATTCAGGGTTCGGATGCTCCCAACGTGATTCCTGA
Organism: Limnohabitans sp.; assembly: GCA_018883305.1. Taxonomy (GTDB): domain Bacteria; phylum Pseudomonadota; class Gammaproteobacteria; order Burkholderiales; family Burkholderiaceae_C; genus Limnohabitans. Next base: position 5,947 of record VEQI01000015.1, read on the forward strand.
CCAGGCCTGGGTGGGGGGCACCTTGCGCACCTTCACCGAAGAATCCCTGGACACCCTGGAGGCGGCGCTGCGTCAAGCCGCTGAGCACACGGCCAGCGCCCATGGCTGCACCGCCGAGGTGTTTTTCCGTCGCGCCTCGCCCCCAGTGATCAACCATCCGCGCGAGGCACGCTTTGCCGCCGAGGTGATGCGTGACATCGTGGGGGACACCATGGTGGATGACGATTTCACGCCTGTGATGGCGGCAGAAGATTTCGCGCACATGCTCAAGGTCCGACCGGGCTGCTATGCCTTCATTGGCAACGGGGATGGTGGTCATCGACTGCCCGACCATGGTCCCGGTCCCTGCGTGATCCACAATACGTCCTTTGATTTCAATGACGCCATCATCCCGATCGGTGCCACGTACTTCGTACGTCTGGTGCAGCGGTGGCTGGCTCGTCCCCTGGAGGCTGCATGATGTCCATTTCCCGTCTTCGTCGTTCTTGCCTGGCCCTGGCGGCTGGTGCCCTGGTGTTTTCATCGGCCCATGCCGAACGTGTCATTCGTCTGGTGGTGCCCTTCGGTCCCGGCGCTGTGCAGGACGTGATTGCTCGCACGTTCAATGCGGAACTCGGGCGTGTGCTGGATGCCACCGTGGTGGTGGAGAACCGTCCTGGCGCCGGTGGCACCGTGGGGACAGGGCAGGTGGCCAAATCGACCCCGGACGGCAACACGCTGGTGATGTCGGCGGCCAGTCACACCTTGGCCGGACATTTGTATCCCAAACTGGGCTATGACCCCATCAAGGATTTTGTGGGCGTGAGCCTGCTGGGCTATTCCGGGTACGTCATTGCCGCACCAGCCAACCTGGGCGTGAGCAATCTGGCCGACTATGTGCGTCTGGTCAAGTCCAAGCCCGGTCAGATGAATTACGCCTCCGCAGGCAATGGCAGTGCCACGCATCTGGGCATGGCGTCCTTCCTCTCCAAGGCAGGTGCCGAGATGCAGCACATTCCGTTCAAGGCCACGGGCGATGCGGTGAATGAAGTGCTGGCCGGACGTGTGCAGGGCGTGACTTCGGCCACCATCGGTGTGGTGGGCTATCGGCAGGACCCGCGCATCAAACTGCTGGCTTACACGGGGCCTCAGCGTTCCAAGTTCTTGCCGGAAGTGCCCTCGGTGGCCGAAGCCGGTGTGAGCGGTTATCGCTTTGACTCCTGGATGGGCGTATTGGCCCCGTCAGGTACGCCTGCGGCGGAGGTTCAGCGCTTGAACGCAGCCATGCAGAAAGTGCTGGCGGACCCTGTGGTGCAGGAGCGCCTGGCCAGGTTGGGCGTGGAGCAGACCGCCACGCATGTCTCTTCCGACGAGTTCCAGAAAATCCTGCGTGCGGATTGGGACACGGCGGGTCAGATCGTCAAGGCCTCGGGCGCCCGACTCGAATAAGCCAGACTCGCGGCACCAGACGGATTCAAGTGCTGGGTGGTGCTGAGCCGCCTTGGCGCGCCTTGGCCCGTGCCAGCGCCGCCTCAATGATGGCGCGCTTGCGGTCAATGGCCGCTTGGTCACTCGGGTCGGTGTGTGTGCGTTCGGTGAGATGGGCTAGCTTGTCGCGGGCCTTCGCTTCTTGTCGCTGCTGATGCTCGGCCTTGGTGCGCTCCAGACGTTGCTGGCGCAACGCATAGCGTGAACGCGCCATCTCGGCTTGCGGGGCAGACCAGGCATCCCATCCCGTGGCCTCGCCGCTGGCGTTCTCAACCATGATGCAATCCACCGGACACACCGGCAGGCACAGCTCGCAGCCAGTGCAATACGGCTCTATCACGGTGTGCATGCGTTTGTGCGTGCCCACAATGGCATCGGTGGGGCAGGCGTCGATGCAAAGGGTGCAGCCAATGCACCAGTTCTCATCGATCCACACCACGGTGCGTGGTGTTTCTTCACCATGGTCGGGGTTGAGGGGCAGGGCGGGCTGGCCCGTCAGTGCTGCCAGCCGATGCACGCCGGCCTGGCCACCAGGCGGGCACTGATTGATGCGCGTTTCACCCTTTGCCAGCGCTTGCGCATAACCCGCGCAATCCGGGTAGCCGCAGCGCGTGCATTGCGTCTGCGGCAGCGCGTTGAGCAGCGCTTGCTGGAGACTCAAGCGCGACGGGCAGCGCGAGCCGCCGTGCGTGGCTTGGCAGCCGCTTTGCGCGCCACGGTTTTGGGGGTGGCCTTCTTGGCAACGGCGGCGGTCTTCTTGGGGGCAGCCACGCTAGCACGTGCCTTGGTGCCCGCCTTCGCTGGCAACGCGCCATTGGCGTGCTTGAGGATGAAATCACGTACGTGCGGATACACCACCTCGCGCCAGCGACGGCCGCTGAAGATGCCGTAGTGACCGGCACCCTTCACCTCCAGGTGATGGGAGTCGTGGCGGATGATGTTGGTGCACAACTTGTGAGCGGCCTCGGTTTGTCCCGAACCGGAGATGTCATCCAGCTCGCCTTCCACCGTGAGCAGGGCCGTGGTGGTGATGTCCTGCGGACACACGCGCTCCATCTTGCCCGAGGGTGAGCGAACATCCCAGGTGCCACGAACCAGTTTGAAATCCTGGAACACAGTGCGGATGGTTTCCAGATAGTAGTCCGCATCCATGTCCAGCACGGCGTTGTATTCGTCGTAGAACTTGCGGTGGGACTCGGCGCTGGAGTTGTCCCCCTTGATCAGATCCTGGAAGTAGTCATAGTGACTGCTCAGGTGGCGGTCCGGGTTCATGGCCACAAATCCGGTGTGCTGCAGAAAGCCGGGGTAGACACGGCGACCTGCACCAGGGAAGTTCTGGGGCACGCGGTAGATGACGTTGTTCTCGAACCAGCTATGGCTCTTGTTCATGGCCAGGTTGTTCACCGCGGTGGGTGAACGGGTGGCGTCGATCGGGCCGCCCATCATGGTCATGCTCAGCGGTGTTTTCTCGCCGCGTGAGGCCATCAGGGACACAGCAGCCAGCACCGGCACCGTGGGCTGACACACGCTCATGATGTGACAGTTGCCGTACTGGCCTTGAAGATAGCGAATGAACTCCTGCACATAGTTGACGTAGTCGTCCAGGTGGAACTCGCCATCGGACAGCGGCACCATGCGCGCATTTTTCCAATCCGTGATGTAGACCTTGTGGTCCGACAGCATGGTGCGCACGGTGTCACGCAGCAAGGTGGCGTAGTGGCCTGACAGCGGTGCCACCACCAGCACCACCGGTTGCACCTTCAAGCGGGAGAGGGTGTCTGCATCATCGCTGAAACGCTTGAAGCGGCGCAATTCACAAAACGGTTTGTCCATTTCCACGCGTTCGTGGATGGCCACTTCCACGCCATGCACCTTGACCGACTTGATGCCGAAGGCCGGCTTTTCATAATCCTTACCCAGACGGTAAAGCAGATCATAGGTGGCCGAGATGCGCTGACCCATCTGCGATTGGCCCAGCGGGGACATGGGGTTGCTGTAGAGCTTGGAGGCGGCTTGCGCGAAGTCGGCAAACGGTTCCATGAGGGAACGCTGGGCTTCGTAGATCTGGTAAAGCATGGAGATAATCGTTCCGTGATTGTTGCAACGCAATATAACAGTTTTGCCGAGCGGGAATTGGAGGTTGGCCTCCAATTTGTCACCTGCAATGCAGGCATGATGAAGGCACTCGCGTACCCTCATCCGGTCAGGTTACTTCCCTAACACTTTAGCTCTGCACAAGCCTTACACACATGGATGCGTCAGCCGTCAGTTCAACCCGTCTGCCAGTCCTTTTTCTGGGCCATGGCAGCCCGATGAACGTCATTGAAGACAACGAATTTCATCAAGGCTGGGTTCGTCTTGGCCAGCAGTTTGGCGAAGGTGCGCGCTGGCCCCGGCCACGACGTATCCTCTGCATCTCGGCGCACTGGATGACACAAGGCTTTCAGCTCACCGCCATGGCCACCCCGCGCACCATCCATGACTTTGGCGGTTTCCCGCAATCCCTGTTTGAGCAGCAGTATCCGGCGCCCGGTGATCCCACCTGGGCTGCTGCGTTGGCGCAAGCCGTGCGTCAGCCGGCCAACGGTGAACCCCTGGTGCTGGATGATCATGCTTGGGGGCTGGACCATGGCAGCTGGGGCGTGCTCAAGCCCATGTTTCCTGCGGCTGACATTCCGGTGGTGCAACTCAGTATCGACATGCACCAATCCACACAGGCGCACTTTGCCCTGGGGCGTCAGCTCACGGCCTTGCGTGATGAGGGCGTGTTGATTGTGGCCAGCGGCAATACCGTGCACAACCTTCGCGTCATGCAGTGGGCCGCCTATCCGGATCAAGCCTACGCCTGGACAGCCGAATTTGACCAATGGGTGGCCGAACAGATCAGCCAGGGCAAGCCTGAGGCCTTGTGCGATTACGCCAGCCTGGGTGAGATGGCGCGCATGTCTCACCCGAGTCACGACCATTACCTGCCTTTGCTGGTGGCCGCCGGCGCTGCGCGCACCGACGACACGACCAGCTTTTTCAACGACCGCTACCAGGCGGGTTCGGTCGCCATGCGGTCGGTGATCTGGGACTGACTTACTGCAGCACCTTGGCAATGGACGCGCACACGTGCGCGATGTTCTTGCTGTTGACAGCAGCCACGCACATGCGGCCGGTGTCGGTGCCATACACGCCAAATTCATTGCGCAGGCGCACCATCTGGTCCTTGGTGAGCCCCGAATAGCTGAACATGCCCACTTGCTGGGCAATGAAGCTCATGTCTTGCTTCACGCCAGCCGCCTTCAGGCCATCCACCAGTTGATGGCGCATCTGCTTGATGCGCACGCGCATCTCGGCCAGCTCTTGCTCCCACAGGGCACGCAGCTCGGGGTTGTTCAGCACGGCGGCCACCACCGCGCCACCATGGATGGGCGGGTTGGAGTAATTGGTGCGCACCATGATCTTCAGCTGGGACAGCACGCGATCGGCTTCTTCCTTGTTGGTGCACAGCACCGAGAGGGCGCCCACGCGCTCACCATACAGGCTGAAACTCTTGGAGAACGAGGTAGAGACCAGGAAGGTCAGGCCCGAGGCCACGAACTTGCCCACCACCGCGCCATCTTCGGCAATGCCTTCGCCAAAGCCTTGATAAGCCATGTCCAGGAACGGCGTGAGACCACGGGCCTGGATGACCGCAATCACCTGGTCCCACTGGGCCGAGGTGAGGTCATACCCGGTGGGGTTGTGGCAGCAAGCGTGCAGCAGCACCACGGTGCCGGCGGGGGCTGCGTGCAACGAGGCCAGCATGCCTTCAAAGTTGACGCCGCGCTGGGCCGCGTCGTAGTAGGCATACGTTTCCACGGTGAAGCCCGCCTGGGTGAACAGGGCGCGGTGGTTTTCCCAGCTGGGGTCGCTGATCAGCACCTTGGCATTGGGCAGCAGATGACGCAGGAAGTCAGCGCCGATCTTCAGGCCGCCCGTGCCGCCCAAACCTTGAACCGTGGCCACACGGCCGCTTTTCACCGGCTCAGAGTCAGCGCCGAATACCAGGCCTTTGACAGCGGCGTCATACGCGGCAATGCCGTCGATGGGCAGATAGCCCCGGGCCGTGGGTGTTTTCATGAGGTTGGCCTCGGCCTGCTGCACGCACTTGAGCAGGGGCAGCTTGCCGTTGTCGTCGAAATAGACCCCGACGCCGAGGTTCACCTTGTTGGGGTTGGTGTCGGCGGCAAATTGTTCGTTCAGACCCAGGATGGGGTCGCGGGGGGCCATCTGGACGGCAGAAAACATGGACATCATCATTCCTTGAAAGTACGCTACGCTATGCGGTTCGCCCGAGATTTTAAGACATGCCCGCCCCCCGATCGTCCGCCGCCAGCCCTGCAACCAGCACTGCCCCCGCCGTGGTTGAAGCGGTGCCCGAGCCAGTCCAGGGGCACTTTGAAAGCTTCGACGGCTCACCTTTCGAGCTGTTCCTGCCGTATCCGCCCGCGGGCGATCAGCCACAGGCCATTGAAAAACTGGTGGAAGGCGTGCGTGACGGTGAAATGTTCCAGACCTTGCTGGGCGTGACCGGCTCGGGCAAAACCTTCACCATGGCCAATGTGATTGCCCGTCTGGGACGACCCGCCATCATCTTCGCGCCCAACAAAACCCTGGCCGCCCAGCTCTACAGCGAGTTCCGCGAATTCTTTCCGCGCAATGCCGTGGAGTATTTTGTCAGCTACTACGACTACTACCAGCCCGAGGCCTATGTGCCGCAGCGCGACCTGTTCATTGAAAAGGACAGCGCCATCAATGAGCACATCGAGCAGATGCGTCTGTCATGCACCAAGAGCCTGCTGGAGCGGCGCGACGTGGTGATTGTGGCCACGGTGTCGGCCATTTATGGCATTGGCGAGCCCGAGAGCTATCACCGCATGGTGATGACGCTGCGCGTGGGGGACAAACTGGGTCAACGCGAGGTGATTGGGCAACTGGTGCGCATGCAGTATGAGCGCAACGACCACGACTTCACGCGCGGACGTTTCCGCGTGCGCGGGGACACCATCGATGTGTTTCCTGCCGAGCACAGTGAACTGGCCATCCGCATCGAGCTGTTTGACGACGAGATTGAAACCCTGCAATTGTTCGATCCGCTCACGGGCCGCATTCGGCAGAAGATTCCGCGCTTCACCGTCTATCCATCCAGCCACTACGTCACCCCGCGCGACCGCATCTTGGCAGCGGTGGAGACCATCAAGGTGGAGCTCAAGGAACGGCTGGACCAGCTGGTGGGCATGGGCAAGCTGGTGGAGGCGCAGCGCCTGGAGCAGCGCACGCGCTTTGATCTGGAGATGCTCAGCGAGGTGGGGCATTGCAAGGGCATCGAAAACTACACCCGTCACCTGTCTGGTGCACAACCTGGCGAGCCACCCAGCACGCTGACCGACTACTTGCCCAAGGATGCGCTGATGTTCCTCGATGAGAGCCATGTGCTCATGGGGCAGTTTGGCGGCATGTACAACGGCGACCGTGCCCGAAAAACCACCTTGGTGGAGTACGGATTCCGTTTGCCCAGCGCACTGGACAACCGCCCGCTCAAGCTGGAAGAGTTTGAAAAACGCATGCGCCAACTGGTGTTTGTTTCAGCCACGCCTGCGGACTATGAGAAGCAGCACACCGGTCAGGTGGTGGAGCAACTCGTGCGCCCCACGGGGCTGGTGGACCCGCTGGTGGAAGTGCGTCCTGCGGTGCATCAGGTGGATGACGTGTTGCAGGAAATCCGTCTGCGTGTGGACCGCCATGAGCGCGTCCTGATCACCACCCTCACCAAACGCATGGCCGAGCAACTCACCGATTACCTCACCGACAACGGTGTGAAGGTGCGTTATCTGCACAGCGACATCGACACCGTGGAGCGGGTGGAAATCCTGCGTGATTTACGGTTGGGTGCCTTTGACGTGCTGGTGGGCATCAACCTGTTGCGCGAAGGCATTGATCTGCCCGAGGTGTCTCTGGTGGCCATTCTGGACGCAGACAAAGAAGGCTTTCTGCGTTCAGAGCGCAGCCTCATCCAGACCATTGGTCGTGCGGCGCGCAACCAGGAAGGCATGGCTATTCTCTATGCCGACAAAATCACGGACTCCATGCGACGCGCCATTGACGAAACCGAGCGGCGGCGCGCGCGACAGATTGAGTTCAACCGCTTGCACGGCATCACGCCGCGCACGGTGGTGAAGCGGGTGCGTGACCTGATTGACGGCGTATACAGCGAGAAGGCCACGCAAGAGGCCGAGCGCCGCGACCTGGAGCGGTCGCAGTACGAGGCGCTGGATGAAAAAGACCTGGCGCGCGAAATCAAGCGCCTGGAAAAACTCATGTTGGAGCATGCCCGGCAACTGGAGTTCGAACAGGCCGCCAGGGTGCGCGATCAGCTGGCGCGCCTGCGTGAACAAGTGTTGGGCGGCTCGGGACATGACGTGGTCAGCCTGTCATCGTTGAAGGCGGCTGGCTGATCTCACGCCTCTGAGAGGTTTGGCGGGGCAGGTCGCGGGCATGACGTGACCAAGGGTTAACCCTCATTAAATGTCATGGACAAAAAGTACAATGCCCTCAGTACCCGAGCAAATTGTTCGACTTATCGGGTATACTTGACTTAACTAGTCGACTAAATCTTGTCGATCCAAAGCCCTGAAGGAGCTTGTTATGCGTCTTACTACCAAAGGCCGTTTCGCTGTCACCGCCATGATCGACCTGGCCCTGCGCCAGAACAGCGGTCCTGTCACCCTGGCCGCCATCAGCCAGCGCCAGCAAATCTCTCTGTCATACCTGGAACAACTGTTCGGCAAGCTGCGCCGCCACGACCTGGTGGAGTCCACCCGTGGCCCGGGCGGTGGTTACACCCTTGGGCGCAAGGCAGAAGAAATCACGGTGGCTGACATCATCCTGTCTGTGGATGAGCCCATCGATGCCACCCACTGCGGTGGCAAGGAAAATTGCCTGGGTGACACCGGCCGCTGCATGACCCATGAACTCTGGACCTCCTTGAACCAGCGCATGGTGGAATTTCTGGACTCGGTCACGTTGCAAAAGCTGGTCGATGATCAAATCGCCAAAGGCGTGCAAATTGAGGACAAGCCCGCCATCAAGCGTGCCATCTCCTCTGCACCGGTGGTCAAACCCATCCGTGTGAACGCCCCCAACTCCGTGTTTGCCCTGGGCAACGTTTTCGCCAAGGGCTGATGCCCCCAGGACATCCGTCCGCTGACCCGTTTTTGATGCCATGGATACCACACCGCACTTTCCCATTTACATGGACTATGGGGCCACCACCCCGGTCGACCCGCGCGTGGTCGACGCCATGATTCCCTGGTTGCGCGAGCACTTCGGCAACCCGGCTTCTCGCAGCCACGCCTGGGGTTGGGAAGCTGAAGAAGCCGTTGAGCAAGCCCGTGCCGAGGTGGCTGCCCTGATTGGCGCGGACCCGCGTGAAATTGTTTGGACCTCCGGTGCCACCGAGTCCAACAACCTGGCGCTCAAGGGCGCGGCGCATTTTTATCAGTCCAAAGGCAAGCACCTCATCACCGTCAAGACCGAGCACAAGGCCGTGCTGGACACCATGCGCGAGCTGGAGCGTCAAGGCTTTGAGGTCACCTACCTGGACGTGCAGGCCGATGGCCTGATTGACATGCAAGCCTTGCGTGACGCCATGCGCCCGGACACCATTCTGGTCAGCGTCATGTTCGTCAACAACGAGATTGGCGTCATTCAAGACATCCCCGCCATTGGCACGTTGTGCCGTGAACGCGGCGTGCTGTTTCATGTGGACGCCGCGCAAGCCACCGGCAAGGTGGAGATCAACCTGGCACAGTTGCCGGTGGATCTCATGAGCCTGGCCTCGCACAAGACCTACGGTCCCAAGGGCATTGGTGCGCTGTATGTGCGCCGCAAGCCGCGCGTGCGTCTGGAGGCGCAAATGCACGGGGGCGGCCATGAGCGCGGCATGCGCAGCGGCACGCTGCCCACCCACCAGTGCGTGGGCATGGGTGAGGCTTTCCGCATTGCCCGCCTGGAAATGGCGCAAGACCTGGCCAAGGCGCGCGCCCTGCATGAACGTCTGGTCAAAGGTCTGCAAGACATCGAGCAGGTGTTCATCAACGGACACCTGGAAAAGCGGGTGCCGCACAACCTCAACATCAGTTTCAATTATGTGGAGGGTGAGTCGCTCATCATGGGCATCAAGGGCCTGGCGGTGTCTTCCGGTTCGGCCTGTACCTCGGCCAGCCTGGAGCCCAGCTATGTGCTGCGTGCCCTGGGGCGTAGCGACGAATTGGCGCACAGCAGTCTGCGTATCACGATTGGCCGCTTCACCACCGAGGCGGACATTGACTACGCCGTTGACACCATTCGTCAAAACGTCGCCAAGCTGCGCGACTTGAGCCCCTTGTGGGACATGTACAAAGAGGGCATCGACCTCAGCACCATCCAGTGGGCCGCGCATTAAGCGCCTTCCGCACTGGGTTCAGAGATCAGGGAGTTTGGTATGGCATACAGCGAAAAGGTCATCGACCACTATGAAAACCCGCGCAATGTGGGTTCGTTTGACAAAGGTGATGAATCCGTGGGCACCGGCATGGTGGGTGCACCTGCCTGTGGCGACGTGATGAAGTTGCAGATCAAGGTCAACCCCAGCACCGGCGTGATTGAAGACGCCCGCTTCAAGACCTATGGGTGTGGCTCGGCCATTGCCTCGTCCTCTTTGGTGACTGAGTGGGTCAAGGGCAAGACGCTGGACGAGGCTGCGGCCCTCAAGAACACCCAGATTGCCGAAGAACTGGCGCTGCCGCCCGTCAAGATCCATTGCTCCATCCTGGCCGAAGACGCCATCAAGGCAGCCGTGGACGACTACAAAAAGAAGCACGCACCCTGAGGCAGGCATGGCAGTTACCCTGACCGAGGCCGCCGCGCGGCACGTCACCCGTTACCTGACCAAGCGTGGCAAGGGCCTGGGTGTTCGCCTGGGCGTGAAGACCACCGGCTGCTCCGGCCTGGCCTACAAGCTGGAATACGTGGACGACATGGCCCCCGAGGACGTGGTGTTTGAAGGCCACGGCGTGAAGGTGATCATCGACCCCAAGAGCCTGGCGTATATCGACGGCACAGAGCTGGACTTTGTGCGTGAAGGCCTGAACGAAGGTTTTCGCTTCAACAACCCCAATGAGCGCGACCGCTGCGGCTGCGGCGAGTCCTTCCGCGTCTGATGTCGGCAGCGTCTTCCGCGCTGCCCGAACTGGCCGCCGACGATTTCACCCTGTTTGAGTTGCCGCAACGACATGCCCTGTCCGCGGCTGACTTGGATGCGCGGTGGAAACAATTGCTGCGTCAGGCACACCCGGACAAATTTGCAGCACAAGGTGCCGCGGCGCAACGGGTGGCCATGCAATGGTCTGTGCGCATCAATGAGGCTTACCAGCGCCTCAAGGACCCACTGCGACGTGCGGCTTACCTGTGTGAATTGCAAGGCGCGGCCATTCAGGCCGAGAGCAACACCGCCATGCCAGCCGCTTTTTTGATGCAGCAAATGGCCTGGCGCGAATCTCTGGATGGTGCGCAAGACCTGTCAGCACTGGAGGCCTTGCATGACGAGGTGAGCCAGGCACGCCGCGAGGCTCTGGCGCACTGCCAGTCCTTGCTGGATGTGGACCACGACGCGGCGGCTGCAGCGCAGCAAGTCCGCGCCCTGATGTTCATCGAGCGGTTTTTGCGCGACGTTGAAACCCGGATGGACGGTGTGGACCTTCGCTAACAGCGACAATAGCGTTCATGGCGCTGTTACAGATTTCTGAACCGGGGCAGGCCCCCGACCCCCATCAACGACGCATCGCCGTTGGCATTGACCTGGGCACCACCCATTCCCTGGTGGCCAGTGTGCGTCATGGCGTGGCTGAGTGTTTGCCCGACGGTGAAGGCCGTGTCATTCTGCCCTCCGTGGTGCGCTACCTGGAAGGAGGCGGGCGGCAAATCGGCCACGCCGCCCTGGCCTCGCAGGCCGAAGACCCGGCCAACACGCTGGTGTCCGTCAAGCGCTTCATGGGGCGTGGTTTGAGCGACATTGCCCACCGTGAGAAGTTGCCCTACCAGTTTGTCGAGAAGGCCGGCATGTTGTCCCTGCACACCCGTGCCGGAGAAAAATCGCCGGTGGAGGTCAGCGCTGAAATTCTGGCCACGCTGCGTTACCGCGCGGAAGACACCTTCAATGACGATTTATATGGTGCGGTCATCACCGTGCCGGCCTACTTTGACGATGCACAACGCCAAGCCACCAAGGACGCTGCTCAACTCGCAGGCCTGAATGTGCTGCGTCTCATCAATGAGCCCACGGCGGCAGCCATTGCTTATGGTTTGGACCATGCCAGTGAGGGTGTGTACGCCATCTACGATTTGGGCGGTGGCACCTTTGACATTTCCATCCTTCGTCTCACGCAGGGCGTGTTTGAAGTGTTGTCCACCGGTGGTGACTCTGCCTTGGGCGGTGATGACTACGACCGAGCCCTGGCAGACTGGGTGTTGTCCCAATCCGGCCGTGCTGCACACACGCCCCAGGACAAAGCTGCATTGATGGTGGCTGCGCGCGCTTGCAAAGAAGCCTTGTCCACGCAAGACCGAGTGATGTTTCAAACCACCTTGTCAGACGGTGCCCTTCACCATGAGGTCACGCGTGAACAGTTTGAAGCCACCACCCAGTCGCTCACTCAGCGAACGCTCAGCGCCGTGCGCAAGGCCCTGCGTGATGCCAAGGTGGCCGCCGATGATGTGCAAGGTGTGGTGATGGTGGGCGGTTCCACACGCATGCCTCACATCCCCCTGGCCGTGGGCCAATTGCTCGGTCGCCAACCCTTGACCGACTTGAACCCCGACGAGGTGGTGGCCCTGGGTGCTGCCATCCAGGCCAATCAGTTGGCCGGCAACAACCCCGAAGGTGAATTGCTGTTGCTGGACGTGATTCCGCTGTCCTTGGGCATTGAAACCATGGGTGGTCTGGTGGAGCGCATCGTGCCACGCAACCAGACCATTCCCACCGCCATGGCGCAAGACTTCACCACCTATCGCGATGGTCAGACGGCCCTGGCCCTGCACGTGGTGCAAGGTGAGCGTGATCTGGTGGCCGACTGCCGCAGCCTGGCGCGCTTTGAGTTGCGTGGCATTCCGCCCATGGCCGCGGGTGCGGCCCGCATTCGTGTCACCTTCACGGTGGATGCAGATGGCTTGCTGCAAGTTAGCGCGAAGGAGCAGGGCAGTGGGGTGGAAGCCAGCATTGAAGTCAAGCCCTCCTACGGCTTGAGTGACGACGACATCGCCCGCATGCTGCAAGACAGCTTCAGCACCGCAGAGCAAGACATGAAGGCCCGTGCGCTGGCCGAGGCTCGGCTGGATGCTGATCGACTTTGGCTGGCCACGCAAAGTGCGTTGCAATCGGATGGTGATGTCCTCAGTGACGCCGAGCGCCAAGCCATTGAAGCCCTGATGGCCGCTGCCCTGCAAGCCAAATCCCTGGAAGACACTGCTGCCATTGAGGCCGCCACCGAAGCCCTGGCCAAGGGCACCGAAGCCTTTGCCGCCATGCGGATGAACCGTGGCATTCAGCAAGCGCTGTCGGGCCAACACATCGAGACCTTGTGATGACCACCATCAAAATTCTGCCGCACCCTGAGCTCTGCCCCCAGGGCGCGGAAATTCAATCCTTGCCTGGCAACACCTTGTGCGAGGCCTTGCTGGACAACCACATTGCCATCGAGCATGCTTGCGACCAAAGTTGTGCTTGCACCACCTGTCATGTCATCGTGCGTGAGGGTTTCAACAGCTTGCCTGCTGCCGAGGAAAACGAGGAAGATCTGCTGGACCGCGCCTGGGGCCTGGAGCCCCATTCAAGGCTGAGCTGTCAGGTCATGGTGAGCAATACCCCGCTCACCATTGAAATCCCGCGCTACACCATCAACCACGCCCGTGAAAATCACTGAGAGCCGCCATGCGCCAGATCATCCTTGATACGGAAACCACAGGTCTGTCAGCGGAAAACGGTGACCGCATCATCGAGATTGGCTGCGTGGAACTGTTGCACCGCAAGCTTTCCGGTAACAACAAGCATTTCTACCTCAACCCCGAGCGTGACAGCCACGAAGACGCGCTCAAGGTGCACGGCATCAGCAATGAATTTTTGAAAGACAAGCCCAAGTTCGCTGACATTGCCGACGCCTTGCTCGACTACGTGCAGGGTGCTGAAATCATCATCCACAACGCTTCGTTTGACATTGGCTTTTTGAACAAAGAACTCGAGCTGCTGGGCAAGCCCGCCTTCACCACCTGCGTGCAAAGCGTGACCGACAGCTTGGTCATGGCCAAGGAAATGTTCCCAGGCAAACGCAATTCGCTGGATGCCTTGTGTGACCGCTTAGAAGTCGACAACTCGGGCCGTACCCTGCACGTTGCGCTGCTGGACGCCGAACTGCTGGCCGACGTGTACATCAACATCACGCGCGGACAAGACGCTTTGCTGATGGCGGCGGAAAGCACCGACACGGGCCACGGCAACACCCAGCTGGCCGACATCAGCCAGCTCAAGCTGCCCGTCATCCGCGCCACGGAACAAGAGCTGACCCAACACGAAGACGTGCTGGCGCAACTCGACAAAGCCAGCGGTGGAAAAACCGTCTGGCGAAGCCAGGAAAATTCTGTGGCATAATCATGGTCTTTCCAGCGATGGGAAAGGGCGATTAGCTCAGCGGTAGAGCACTGCATTCACACTGCAGGGGTCACATGTTCGATCCATGTATCGCCCACCAATAT
>VEQI01000272.1 GCA_018883305.1 Limnohabitans sp.
CGCCCACGCCGGTCAGCGGCAGGTTGCACTCGGCCAGGATCTTGAGGTCTTCCGTGCCATCTTTCTTGCGCGCCACATGCTCCATGAGCACGATCACGCGCTTGACGCCGGCCACCAGATCCATGGCGCCCCCCATACCCTTGACCATCTTGCCCGGAATCATCCAGTTGGCCAGGTCACCCTTGGCGCTCACCTGCATGGCGCCCAGGATGGAGAGGTTGATCTTGCCGCCACGGATCATGGCGAAGCTGTCGTGGCTGCCAAAAATGGCCGAGCCCTTGATGGTGGTGACGGTCTGCTTGCCGGCGTTGATGAGATCGGCATCCACTTCATCCTCATAGGGAAAGGGACCAATGCCCAGCATGCCGTTCTCACTCTGCAGCCAGACTTCCACGTGGTCGGGCACATGGTTGGCCACCAGGGTGGGGATGCCGATGCCGAGGTTCACATAGAAACCGTCCTGCAATTCCTGGGCTGCACGGGCAGCCATCTGATCTTGGGTCCAGGGCATGATGAAATTCCTTTTCGACGAGGCGGCTCTTCAGGCCACCTCAGATGACATTCAGACTTTGCGGTCGCGGGTGGTGAGTTTCTCGATGCGCTTTTCAGGCGTCGGGTTGTGCACAATGCGATGCACATAAATGCCCGGCAGATGAATGTCATCCGGGGCCAGTTCACCGGTGGCGACAATGCGTTCCACCTCCACCACGCAGATCTTGCCGGCCATGGCCACAGCGGGGTTGAAGTTGCGCGCAGTCAGGTTAAAGCGCAGGTTGCCGGAACGATCGGCCACATCGGCCTTGATCAGGGACACCTCGGGGACCAGGGAGCGCTCCATCACGTAGGTCTCACCGTCGAAGTCACGCAGCTCCTTGCCGTCGGCCACGATGGTGCCCACGCCGGTCTTGGTGAAGAAGGCAGGAATGCCTGCACCACCCGCGCGCAGTTTTTCAGCCAGCGTACCCTGAGGCGTGAATTCCAGCTCGAGTTCACCAGCCAGGTACTGGCGTTCAAATTCTTTGTTCTCGCCCACGTAGGACGAGATCATTTTCTTGATCTGGCGGGTTTGCAGCAGCAGGCCCAGACCGAAGTCATCGACACCCGCGTTGTTGGAAATCACCGTGAGGTCTTTGACCCCGGTGTCGCGCAGGGCGGCAATCAAGGCCTCGGGGATGCCGCACAGGCCAAAGCCGCCCACCGCCATCAGCTGGCCGTTGGCCACGATGTCCTTGAGCGCCTCGGCAGCGGAAGGGAAAATCTTGTTCACGAAGTACTCCCGTCAAAGGATGGAATGGCGCTACGATACTACGTATTCATATACGTAGTTTTTCGTAATGGTGACCCCCATGCCCCAGGACATTGATTACCGATTGGCGTTTGAGCTGGCGCCGGTGGGCATGGTGCTCTCACGCAACCGAACCATCATCGACTGCAACCAGCGAGTCTGCGAGATGTTTGGTCTGGCACGTGAGCAATTGATCGGGCAGAGTTTTCAACTGCTCTACCCCAGTGCGGATGAATATGAGCGAACCGGCCAGCGCATCTCCCCCATCCTCAATGCCAACGGCGTCTACGCGGATGACCGCGTCATGAAGCGCGTGGGCGGACGGTTGCAGGGCGAGAATTTCTGGTGCCATGTCACGGGTCGCGCTCTCAACCGAGAGGCACCGCACGAAGCCGGCATCTGGACCTTCGAAGACTTGTCTGCCCGCAAACCGGTGAAGGCCGAACTCACCGCCCGCGAACGCGAGGTCGCCGCGCACCTCATGGACGGCCTGACCAGCAAGGAGATCGGTCGGGCCCTGGGCATCAGTCACCGCACGGTTGAGATCTATCGGGTCAAGCTGATGCGCAAGTACCAGGCGGGCAGCGCGGCTGATTTGATTCAGAAACTGCTGAGGGGGTGAAGGCCTGGTTTTCATGCGCATAATGTCCCAGCAAGGAGACCCGCATGAGCAACCGTTACCCCTTCCCCGATCTGCAAAACCTGCCTGAAGACATCCGCGCCAAAGTGCTGGAGGTGCAGGAAAAGGCCGGCTTTGTGCCCAACGTGTTTTTGGCACTGGCGCGCCGCCCGGCCGAGTGGCGGGCGTTTTTTGCCTACCATGATGCGCTGATGATGCCCGAGACCGTGGGCCGTGAGAGCAACCTCACCAAAGGCGACCGCGAGATGATTGTCACTGCCACCAGCGCAGTCAACAACTGTCTGTATTGCGTGGTGGCTCACGGTGCCATTCTTCGCATCTACGAAAAGAAGCCTCTGGTGGCCGATCAGGTGGCCATCAACCATCGCAAGGCCGACATCAGCCCGCGTCAGCGCGCCATGCTGGACTTTGCCCTCAAGGTCTGCCAGGACAGCCATACGGTGGAAGACACCGACTTTGCCGCCTTGCACGCGCATGGCTTCAATGACGAGGACATCTGGGACATCGCGGCCATCACCGCGTTCTTTGGTTTGTCCAACCGTGTGGCCAATGTCACGGGCATGATGCCCAACCCCGAGTTCTACGTGATGGGTCGGGTGCCCAAGAGCAAAGGCTGATTACAGCGCGAAGCCATCATCCGCGGCGATGATGGCGCCGTTGATGAAGTCGCTCTGGGGGCTGGCCAGCATGACCAGCAAGGCGTCCAGATCTTTGGGTTGCCCCACGCGCTTGCGTGGCAACATCTGGACCAGCTTCTGACCTTGCTCGGTTTGCCAGTGGTGGTGATTGATCTCGGTATCAATGTAGCCCGGGCAAATGGCATTCACATTGATGCCAAAGCGCCCCCACTCCAGGGCCATGGCCTTGGTCATCTGGATGACCGCCGCCTTGCTCATGCAGTAAACGCCAATTTGCGGCAACACTTTCAGTCCTGCCATGGAAGCGATGTTGATGACGCGCCCGCCCATGTAGGTGCCTGGTGCAGCGCCTTTGGCACGCGCCACCATGCGCTTGCCCACTTCCTGCGCCACAAAGAACGCACCACGCACATTGGTGTCGAACACAAAGTCGTAGTCCTCGTCTTCCACCTCCAGCAAACGCTGTGTGGTGCTGACGCCGGAGTTGTTGATCAGGATGTCGATCGGCCCCACCTCGGTCTCGGCATGGGCCACGGCAGCGCGAATGCTCTCGGTCTCTGTGACGTCCAGGGCCACCACATGGGCGTCACCACCATCGGCCTCGATGTGCGCACGCAACTCCTTGAGCCGCTCCACCCGGCGACTGGCCAGCACCACGGCAGCACCAGCCTGCGACAAGGTGCGCGCAAATTGGGCGCCCAGCCCGCTGGAGGCCCCGGTGATGAGGGCCACACGGCCAGAGAGATCGAGTTGATAAGCCATGCGGCACTCCTTGCAGTCAATATCAGGGTGTCTCATTATGTCGCCAGCCGTCAGGGGCTGCGAATAGAATGTTTCCAGGGTGGACGATCGTCCTGCCGATGTGCCCTTTTTTCTTAGCCGACACACCACTATGAGCCCAGAACAGATCCTCGATCAATTCGGTCCCCGCGAGTCCATGGAATACGACGTTGTTGTCGTGGGCGCAGGCCCCGCCGGACTCTCCACCGCCATCCGGCTCAAGCAACTGGCCGCCGACAAAGGCCAGGAGGTTTCAGTGGTGGTGCTGGAAAAAGGCTCCGAGCCTGGCGCGCACATTCTGTCGGGCGCCATCATGGACCCCATCGCGCTCAACGAATTGTTCCCCGACTGGAAAGCCATGGGCGCGCCCGTCACTCAACCGGTGACCGATGATGCCTTCATGTTCTTCAGCGAGAACGGCGCCTCGCGCACGCCCAACTGGTTGTTGCCTCCTTGCTTTCACAACGAGGGCAACTACATCATCAGCCTGAGTGAACTCACCCGATGGCTGGGTCAGCAGGCTGAGAGCCTGGGCGTGGAAATCTTCCCAGGCTTCACCGCCGCCGAAGTGCTTTACGACGAGAACGGTGCCGTCAAGGGCGTGGCCACCGGCAACATGGGGGTGGGCAAGGACGGTGAACCCACCGAGAATTTTCAACTGGGCATGGAACTGCATGCCAAATACACCGTGTTCGCCGAGGGTGCACGCGGCCACCTGGGCAAACAAGTCATTTCACGCTTCAAGCTCGATGAGGGGCGTGACCCGCAAAGCTATGGCATTGGCATCAAGGAAGTGTGGGAAATTGACCCGGCACGTCACCAGGCGGGCCTGGCCTTGCACAGCGCAGGCTGGCCGCTGGACGCCAACACCTATGGTGGCTCTTTCGTCTACCACATGCCCAACAACCAGGTGGTGATTGGCTTTGTGGTGGGCCTGGACTACAGCAACCCCTGGTTGAGCCCCTTTGAAGAATTCCAACGCTTCAAGACGCACCCCAACATCCGCTGGTACCTGGAAGGGGATGAAGCGCATGGTGTCAAGGCTGGCAAACGTCTGGCCTATGGCGCACGCGCCATCACGGCTGGCGGCCTGCTCAGCCTGCCCAAGACCGTGTTCCCTGGCGGCGCACTGGTGGGTTGCGATGCCGGTTATCTCAATGCCAGCCGCATCAAGGGTTCGCACGCGGCCATCAAGACCGGCATGCTGGCCGCTGAAGCGGCGTTTGAGGCACTGGGCGCAGGTCGCTCGCGTGATGAACTCACGGCCTACCCCGAGGCGTTTGAAAACAGCTGGCTGCATGTGGAGTTGAACAAGTCGCGCAACTTCAAGCAGTGGTTCAAGAAGGGCCGCACCATTGGCAGCCTGATGACGGGCATCGAGCAGTTCGTGCTGCGGGGTCACATCCCCTGGACCATC
>VEQI01000273.1 GCA_018883305.1 Limnohabitans sp.
GCCCGTGCTGGGCCCGTCCACCTTGCGCGACGGTGCCAGCCTGCCGGTCGACATCAAGGGCAACCTGGTGCGCCATATCGATGAAGTGTCCACGCGAAACACCCTCACGGTTGTCAACCTGGTGGACAAGCGCGCGCGTTTATTGAAGGCGACGGATCAAGTGGACGCCATGGCCATCGACAAGTACACCTTTGTGCGCGATGTCTATCTGCAAAAACGCTTGTCTGATGTCTGGGATGGCAATCCGCCCGACACGGGGGAAGGCAAAGACCCTGCGCCCGAACCTGAAGGAAAATCCACACCATGATGCCGCTCAATCACCTGGAACCGCTCCGCCCTGGGGCCTCGTCCCGTGCTAACGTTGGGCAGGCGTCCAGTCACCTGGGCGCACGTCGTCGGGTGATCGCTGCGGGGGTGGCACTGCTGGGCGCAACGCTGTTGGACGCTTCTCCAGTGTGGGCAGCGGATGAAGCGGCGGACGCTTTCGTGCGTCGTCTATCTTCGGAATTACTGGAAGTCGTCAAGAGTGACCGCTCGCTCAAAACCGGTGATGTGCAGCGTATTGCCACGGTGGTGGACGCACGCATCATGCCCCACCTGAATTTCCGTCGCATGACGGCGTCAGCCGTCGGGCCGGCCTGGCGTCAGGCCACACCCGAACAGCAAGCTCGCCTGCAGGACGAATTCAAGGCCTTGCTGATTCGCACGTATGCGGGTGCCCTGTCACAGGTGAAGGAACAGACCATCCAGGTCAAGCCCCTGCGCGCGGCCCCTGAGGACACCGAAGTGCTGGTGCGCTCGGAAATCCGTGGCGGCCCGGAGCCCATCCAGTTGGACTATCGCCTGGAAAAAACCCCTGGGCAAGGGGCGGGCTGGAAAGTCTACAACCTGAATGTCATGGGCGTGTGGCTGGTTGACACCTACCGTACCCAGTTTGGGCAAGAGGTCAATGCACGTGGCATTGATGGCTTGATCGCCAGTTTGAGTGAGCGCAACAAGTCCGCTGCTCGCCCCTGACCCACCATCGGCTTTCTCGCGCCATGTCATCGACCACCTCCCTGACCCTACCTGCCGTGTTGACTCACCGGGAAGCTCGCGCCTGCCTGCAGGATTGGGTCCAGCGCCTGCCCGTCCAAGGGATGGTGAAGCTGGACGCGGCTGCCCTGCAACGATTTGACTCTTCCGCGCTGGCGGTGTTGCTGGCCTTGCAACGGGCGGTGCTGAGCCGGGGCAGTCGGTTGGAAGTGCGTCATCTGCCCCCCCAGGCGCGGCAATTGGCCCGGGTTTACGGCATTGAGTCCAGCCTGAGTTTGAGTGAATCGGCCTGAGCTGGTGTGTTTGACCGGCCGCTCGACTTAAAATAGCGGGTTCGCCATGCCCGCCATCTCCTTTCAATCCGTCTCCAAGACCTACCAGACCGATCGCGGACCGTTCCAGGCCCTCGACGGCGTCAGCCTGGACATAGAGCCCGGCGAGTTCTTTGGACTGCTGGGCCCCAATGGCGCCGGCAAAACCACCCTCATCAGCATCCTCGCCGGTTTAAATCGGGCCACCTCGGGCCGCGTCCAGGTCATGGGCCATGACGTGAGAGAGCAGCCCGCGCTGGCGCGCCGCCAGCTGGGGGTGGTGCCGCAGGAGCTGGTGTTTGACCCGTTTTTCAATGTGCGCGAGACATTGCGCTTCCAGTCCGGCTACTTCGGTGTCACCGGCAACGACGACTGGATTGACGAGCTGCTCTCCAGCCTGGGCCTGAGCGACAAGGCCAACAGCAACATGCGTCAGCTCTCGGGTGGCATGAAGCGGCGCGTGCTGGTGGCGCAGGCCCTGGTGCACAAGCCCCCGGTCATTGTGCTGGACGAGCCCACCGCCGGTGTGGACGTGGAGCTGCGTCAAACCCTGTGGCAGTTCATTGCCAAACTCAATCGTGAAGGTCATACTGTGCTGTTGACCACCCACTACCTGGAAGAGGCTGAAGCCCTGTGCGGCCGCATCGCCATGCTCAAGCAGGGGCGGGTGGTGGCCCTGGACCGCACCAGTGAACTGCTGCGTTCGGCCTCCAGCAATGTGCTGCGCTTCAAGCTGGATGCCGAGCTCCCCCCCGCGCTGGCTGGCCAGGCTCGTGTGGTGGGTCGTATCGTGCAACTGCCCGCGCATGATGCGGCGGAGATCGAGCGCCATCTGGCCGTGGTGCGTGAAGCCGGCCTGGTGGCCGAGGATGTCGAAATTCGCAAGGCTGACCTGGAAGACGTGTTCCTGGATGTCATGAACCAGCAGTCACCGCGCACCCACGGAGTTGCCGCATGATTGGCTGGCGTGCGCTGTTCTACAAAGAGGTGATGCGGTTCTGGAAGGTCAGCTTTCAGACCGTGGCAGCCCCCGTGCTGACGGCGGTGCTGTACTTGCTGATTTTCGGCCACGTGCTGGAAGACCGCGTCAAGGTGTATGACCAAGTCAGCTACACCGCCTTTCTGGTGCCTGGCTTGGTGATGATGAGCGTGCTGCAAAACGCGTTTGCCAACAGCTCGTCCTCGCTCATCCAGAGCAAGATCATGGGCAACCTGGTGTTTTTGCTGCTTACCCCGCTGGGGCATTGGAGCTGGTTTGTCGCCTACGTGGGGTCGGCCATGGTCCGCGGTGTGGCCGTGGGGCTGGGGGTGTTTGCCGTGACGGCCTGGTCTACTTCACTGCATTTTGTGGCACCAGGCTGGATTCTGGTGTTTGCGCTGCTGGGCGCGGCCTTGCTGGGCACGCTGGGCTTGATTGCGGGTTTGTGGGCCGAGAAATTTGATCAACTCGCGGCCTTTCAGAATTTCATCATCATGCCCATGACGTTTTTGAGCGGCGTGTTCTATTCCATCCATTCCTTGCCGGCCTTCTGGCAGGGTGTGAGTCACCTCAACCCGTTCTTTTACATGATCGACGGGTTCCGCTACGGCTTCTTTGGCGTGAGTGATGTCTCGCCCTGGTTGAGCCTGTGTCTGGTGGCGGGCACTCTGACCGTGGTGGCGGGCATTGCCCTGCACTTGCTGCGCACGGGCTACAAGATTCGAGGCTAATCCCATGACCGCCCAGGAACTGCACCAGATCATTGCCGCGGGCATGCGCTGCGTCCACCTCGAGGTTGATGGCGACGGCCGGCATTGGCAAGCCCTGGTGGTCTCACCGGAATTCGAGGGCATGCGTGCCATCAAGCGTCATCAACGCGTGTATGCCACCCTCGGCCCCCGAATCCACAACGACGAAGTGCATGCCCTGTCCATGAAAACCTTCACCCCGGCCGAATGGGCCGAGGCGCAGCGGAGCGCTTGATGGACAAGTTGCTCATCCGTGGCGGGCGCACCTTGCATGGCAAAGTGGAGGTGGCGGGTGCCAAAAATGCGGCCCTGCCCGAGCTGTGCGCTGCCTTGCTGACCGACCAGCCCGTGGTGTTCGACAACGTGCCGCGCTTGCAGGATGTGTCCACCATGCTCAAGCTGTTGGCCAACATGGGCGTGCGTGTGGAGCGCACCGAGCATGGTCAGGTGACGCTTGATGCTTGCGCGCTGGAGCGCGCCGAAGCACCGTATGAACTGGTCAAGACCATGCGGGCTTCGGTGCTGGCGTTGGGTCCCCTGCTGGCGCGCTGTGGTCATGCCCGTGTGTCCTTGCCTGGTGGCTGCGCCATCGGATCACGCCCAGTGGATCAACACATCAAGGGTCTGCAGGCCATGGGGGCTGACATCGTGGTCGAGCACGGCTACATGGTGGCGCGACTCCCCGTGGGGCGCAGCCGCTTGCGCGGTGCACGCATCGCCACGGACATGGTCACGGTCACTGGCACGGAAAATTTTCTGATGGCTGCAGCGCTGGCCGATGGAGAGACCGTGCTGGAAAACGCGGCCCAGGAGCCGGAGATTCCGGATCTGGCCGAACTGCTCATCAGCATGGGCGCGCGCATTGAGGGCCACGGCACCAGCCGCATCCACATCCAGGGTGTGGAGCGTTTGAACGGCGCGCGCCATCGCGTGGTGGCGGACCGCATCGAGGCGGGCACCTTCCTGTGTGCGGTGGCCGCTACTGGTGGTGATGTGGTGCTGCGCCACGCCCGCGCCGATCACCTGGATGCGGTGATCGACAAGTTGCGGGACGCGGGCGTCACCGTGACGGCGGTGCCCGAGGGCATCCGTGTGCAAAGCCCGGCCCCGGCGTTTGAACACCTGCGCGCGCAAACCTTTCGCACCACCGAATACCCCGGTTTTCCCACCGACATGCAGGCCCAGTTCATGGTGCTCAACGCCGTGTCGCACGGCAACAGCAAGGTCACTGAAACCATTTTTGAAAACCGCTTCATGCATGTCAACGAGCTGGTGCGCCTGGGTGCGCATATCCAGATCGATGGCAAGGTGGCGGTGATTGAAGGTGTGCCGCAACTCTCGGGGGCCCACGTCATGGCCACCGATCTGCGCGCTTCGGCCAGCCTGGTCATTGCCGGCCTGGTGGCCGATGGCGAGACCGTGGTGGATCGCATTTACCACCTGGACCGCGGCTACGACCGCATGGAGTCCAAGCTGCGGGCCCTTGGGGCCGATATCGAAAGGATTTCATGATCACCCTCGCGCTGTCCAAAGGACGCATCTTTGACGAGACTCTGCCGCTGTTGCAGGCCGCCGGCATCGAGGTGCTCGAGGACCCTGAAAAATCCCGCAAGCTGATCTTGCCGACCAACCGCCCCGAAGTGCGGGTGGTGCTGGTGCGCGCCACCGATGTGCCCACCTATGTCG
>VEQI01000274.1 GCA_018883305.1 Limnohabitans sp.
GGGGTGTTGAGCTCCATGGTGCAGGGCAACGGCTTGATCGTGCTGCACCACGAACAAGGTGATGTGCGGCCCGGCGACACGGTGGACGTGATGATGTTTGACGGCGTGATCTGAGCGCATTCACGCTCAGCGGTCCCCGCCCCCCAACGCCTTGTAGAGTTGCGCCGTGGTGCCCAGCCATTGACGTTGCAGCTGCACCTGCAGTTGACGGGCATTCAATTCATCACGTTGTGCGTCTAGCACTTCGAGCTGATTGGCGGCGCCGTTGGCGTAGCGGGCTTCGGTCAGGCGCAAGCGCGCTTGCTGACTGCGAGACCAGGCGTCCAATGAAACAAGTTGCTGCTGCTGGGTGTCACGCGCCACCAGCAGATCGGCCACCTCGCGGAACGCCTGTTGCAGGGTCTTCTCGTACTGCACCACGCCTTGTACTTTGCGGGCCTCGGCCAGATCCACGGTACGAGCATTGCGGCCGCCGTCAAACAGAGGCTGTTGCAACAACGGCGTGAAGCTCCATTCACGCGAGCCATCCTTGAATAACCCACCCAGGCCGGCACTGGCCGAGCCCACCGAACCCGTGAGTTGCAGACGTGGCAAGAACGCCGCGCGGGCCACACCAATGTTGGCATTGGCCGCCATCAAGCGTTGCTCGGCCGCGCGCACATCGGGGCGGCGCAGCAGGACCTCGGAGGAGAGATTGGCGCCCCACGCCAAGCTCAGGCTCTGGGCTTGCAGCGGCACACCTGCGGGCAACGCCGTTGGCAAACGCCCGCCCACCAGCAAGGCGAGTGCATGGCGCGCTTGCTCCCGTTGCCGCTGCATGGCGGCCGCATCCGACTGAATGCTGGCCAGCGAACCCTGTGCCATGGTCACATCCAGGTCACTGGCCGCCCCCAGATCCCGCCGGCGTTGTGTGAGGCTCAAATGCTGTTCACGCGTTTGCACGGTTTGCGCCAGCAATGCGGCACGCTGCTCGGACTCCAGCCACACAAAATACGCATTGGCCACTTCACTGATGAGCCCCAGTCGAATCACACGCTGGTCCTCGGTGCTGGCCACATAACTCAGGCGCGCGGCCTCGGTCAGATTAGCGATGCGCCCCCAGAAGTCCAACTCGAAGGACAGCAGATTCAGGTTGGCGTCGACACGGTTGAGATGGAACGGTGCCGCGTTGTTGGCCACCCCTGCCGGGGTAAGCGAACCCACTCGACCCAGCGATGCACTCACGCCAGGCACCTGATCTGCGCGTTGCACGCCCCATTGCGCACGAGCCTCTTCCATGCGCGAGACGGCCAGGCGCACATCGTGGTTGTTGGTCAGCGCCGCACGGATGAGCGCACGCAGGCGTTCATCCGTGTACAAAGACTCCCACGGAATGTCCTGCTGTGGCGCAGAGGGCTCGGCCACATTCGCTGACCAGGTGGGCTTGAGATCCGCCTGGGGACGTTGATACACAGGTGCGAAGTTGCAACCGCTCAGGCCGATCAGCAGCGCACACGCGCTCAACATGCCGCGCCAAGGCAAGCATGCGCGCTTACTCATGGTCGGCTCCCTTATTGTCTTCCAGCGTGGGTGCACGTCCCGGAAAGATGCGCCGCACCACCACAAAGAAAACGGGCACCAAAAACACGGCCAACACCGTGGCGCCAATCATGCCACCCACCACACCGGTCCCGATGGCCTGACGGCTCTTGGCGCCCGCACCGCTGGACAGCACCAGCGGCATCACGCCCAGGATGAATGCAATCGAGGTCATCAAAATCGGGCGGAAACGCAAGCGGCAGGCTTCCAGCGTGGCCTCCACCAGATCACGTCCCGAGTCATGCAGGCTGCGTGCAAACTCGATGATCAGAATGGCGTTCTTGGACGACAAACCAATGATGGCGATCAGCCCCACTTTGAAGAACACATCGTTGGGCAAGCCGCGCAGCAAAACCGCCAGCACCGCCCCCAAGATGCCCAGGGGCACCACCAGCATCACAGCAAAAGGCACTGACCAGCTCTCATACAAGGCCGCCAGGGCCAGGAACACCACCAGCAGGGATAACAGGAACAGCGCGGGCGCCTGACTGCCGGACAAGCGCTCCTCCAGCGAGGTGCTGGACCATTCATAGCCAAAGCCTGGCGGCAATTGCGCCGCCAACGATTCCATGGCGGCCATGGCATCACCGGAACTGTATCCTGGCGCGGGGCTGCCGGAGATCTTCACTGACGGCAAGCCGTTGTAGCGATCCACCTTGGGCAAACCCACCGTCCAGCGAGTGGTGGCGAATTCGCCCAGGGGCACCATCTCGCCTCGGGTGTTGCGCACGGGCAATCGCAAGATGCTTTCCGGCGTGCTGCGCAGATCGGCCTGTGCCTGCATCTGCACGCGCAAGATGCGCCCCTCACGCATGAAGTCATTGAGGTAAGACACGCCCAGCGTGGACTGCAAAGTGTCATTCAGACTGGCCAGGTCGATGGACAGCGCCCTGGCCTTGACACGGTCCACATCCAGCAGCACCTGAGGCGCGGGCTCTTGTCCTTCGGGTCGAACGCTGGTCAGCGCCGGGTGACTGGACGCCATGCCCAGCAACTGGTTGCGAGCATCCATCAGACGTTCACGCCCCTGACCCGCCCGGTCCTGCAAGCGGAAGTCGAAGCCTCCGATGGCCCCCAACTCCGGGATGGGCGGCACGTTCACACTCAAGGCAAACGCCTGCTTGATGGAGAACAGGAACATGTTGGCCCGCTGAATCACCGCCTGCACCGCGTTCTGCGGATCCTGGCGTTCGCTCCAGTCCTTGAGTTTCACGAAGGCCAGCGCAGCATTCTGGCCACGCCCGAAGAACGAGAAACCCAGCACGCCAATCACATGATCCACCTCGGGCTGCTTGAGGAAATACTGTTCAGCCTGTGAAAGCACTTCACGCGTGCGCTCGGTGGAGGCACCCGGTGGCAACTGGACCATACTGACAAAATAACCCTGGTCCTCATCCGGCAGGAAGCTGCCCGGCAAACGGGGAAACAGCCAGGCGATGGCGCCGCAGATCACCAGATACAAAATCAGCCAGCGCTTGGGGCGCGACAAAATGCGTTGCACCCCACGGCCATAGCCCTGGCTCATGGCGGTGAAGTTGCGGTTGAACCAGCCCAACACACCCGTTTCGGCCACGGCATGTCCTTTTTCAATGGGCTTAAGCACGCTGGCACACAAGGCCGGTGTGAGCGTCAGCGCCATCAGTGCGGACAGCAGCATGGTCAGCACCAGCGTCACCGAGAACTGACGATAGATCGCCCCCACCGAGCCGCCAAAGAAGGTCATGGGCACAAACACCGCGCACAGCACCAGCGTGATGCCGATGATGGCCGAAACAATCTGCTCCATGGCCTTGCGGGTGGCCAGGCGTGGCGAGAGTCCTTCCTCGCTCATGATGCGTTCGACGTTTTCCACCACCACGATGGCGTCGTCCACCACAATGCCAATCGCCAGCACCATCGCAAACAAGGTCAGCACGTTGACCGAATAGCCCAGCAGATACAAGCCGGTGAACGCTCCCAGCAAAGCCACGGGCACCACCACGGCAGGAATGAGGGTGGCGCGCAGATTGCCCAGGAACAACCACATCACCAGGAACACCAGCGCCATCGCTTCAAAGAGGGTGTGCACCACCTCGGTGATGGAAATCTGCACGAAGGGCGAGGTGTCATAAGGCACTTCCCACGAAATGCCCGAGGGAAAAAACGCTTCCAATTCCTTGATGCGTTGCTTGACCGCCTTGGCCACATCCAGCGCATTGCCATCGGGCGAAACGCGCACTGCAATGGCGGCCGAGGGCTTGGCATCGGTGCGCGCCACGATGTTGTAATCCTGCGCGCCCAGCTCCACGCGCGCCACATCCTTGAGGTACACCGCCGAGCCGTTGGGCTGGGTCTTGATGAGGATGTTGCCAAACTCTTCCGGTCGACTCAGCCGGCTACGCACCAGCACCACGGCATTGAGTTGCTGCCCGGCTGGTGCCGGGTTTTGCCCCAGCTCACCGGTGGCCAGTTGAATGTTCTGGGAACGCACGGCACTGCTGACATCGCTGGGCGAAATGCCAAAAGCATGCAGCTTGCTCGGGTCCAGCCAGATACGCATGGAGTATTCAGTGCCAAACAGCGTGGCCTCACCCACGCCAGGCACACGGCGCACCTGGTCCAGCACGGTGGCGGCGGCAAAGCTGCCCAGCGCCACGGCGTCCCGGCTGTTATCAGGCGAGGTCAGCACCACAAACATCAGGTAATTGCGCTGCGGCTTGGTGACCGGCACACCAATGCGTCGCACATCGTCGGGCAAGCGGGCCTCGATGCGCTTGTAGCGGTTTTGCGCTTCCACGGACGCAATGTCGATGTTGGTGCCGGCCTCGAAAGTGAGCGTCAAGGTGCCGATGCCCAGCTCGGACGCCGACTCCATGTACAGCAGATGCTCGATCCCGTTCATCTCTTGCTCGATGAGCGCGGTGACGGTTTGCTCGATCACCTCGGCCGATGCGCCCGGATAGGTGATATTGAAGGCGATGGCCGGCTGTGCCACCTGCGGATACTGCGCCACCGGCATCTTGCGCAGCGCCAAGGCGCCCGCCAGCGTAATGATGATGGCGATCACCCACGCAAAGATGGGGCGGTCGATGAAGAACTTGGCCAGCATGTTTATTTCGCCGCAGCTGTGACGGGTTTGACCTGGCTGCCTGGACGAGCTTTTTGCAAGCCGTCGACCACGATGCGCATGCC
>VEQI01000275.1 GCA_018883305.1 Limnohabitans sp.
GTGCAGCTTGCCCAAGCCCCTGACGCTTGGCATTGACCACGGCCAGGGCCACGTCGTTGAAGGGTTGGGCGCGGCCGCTGCCCAGGTTGAACAGGCCACGGGCGTGGGGGTTATCAAAGAACCACAGGTTGACGGCCACCACATCGTCCACGAAGACAAAGTCACGCTTTTGTTCACCGGCGGCATAACCGCCGTACTCGCCAAACAGTTTCACGCGGCCGTGCTCACGGAACTGGTGATGCTGATGAAACGCCACGCTGGCCATGCGGCCCTTGTGCTGTTCACGAGGCCCATAGACGTTGAAATAGCGAAAGCCCACCAATTGATGTGCGCTGCGCTCAAAGGCGGTGCCGCAGCGCTGGCGCATGCGCTGGTCGAACAGCAGCTTGGAGTAGCCGTAGACATTGAGCGGCAACTCAAACTCGGGTGATTCGCGAAACACTTCTGAACCGCCATACGTGGCGGCCGAGGAGGCGTACAGCAAACGGGAGCCGTGGCGCTGGCAGGCCTCGAACAGCTCGCTGGTGGTGGTGTAGTTGTTCTCCATCATGAAGCGGCCATTGGTTTCCATGGTGTCGCTGCAAGCTCCCTCATGGAACACCACCTCCACCCGACCAAAGGCGCGCTCGGTAAAACGCGGGTAAAACGTGCGGTAGTCGATGTAATCGGCAATCTTCAAGTCCGCCAGGTTGCGGAACTTGTCACCGTCGGTCAGGTCATCCACCGCGATGATGTCGTCGATGCCACGGGCGTTCAGGCCCTTGACGAGGTTGCTGCCAATGAAGCCGGCTGCGCCGGTGACCACGATGCTCATGCAAACAACTCCTGGTAAGAGACAGTGGCAGTCCCAAACTTGCCCACCACAATGCCGCCCGCGCGATTGGCCCAGGGCATGGCCTCTCGCAGGCTCATGCCCGCAGCCAGCAAGGCGGCCAGAGTGGCAATGACGGTGTCTCCTGCACCCGTCACATCAAACACTTCACGCGCCTGGGCTTCGACATGACTGGTGCCTTGCGCATCAAACAGGGTCATGCCTTCCTCGCTGCGTGTCAGCAGCAAGGCGTCGAGTTCCAGAGACTCGCGCAGGGCCTGGGCTTTGCGCAGCAAGTCGGCCTCATCGTGCCAGCGTCCAATGACTTCGCGCAACTCGGCCCGGTTGGGCGTGATGACGGTGGCACCCCGGTAGCGTGAGTAATCGCTGCCCTTGGGGTCGATCAACACCGGGCGACCATGGGCGCGTGCGGTGGCAATCATGTCGGCCACGTGGGCCAGGCCGCCTTTGCCGTAGTCGGAGAACAGCACCGCCTGGTGTTGATCAATGAGTGCGTTGAACTGGCTGGTCTGTGAGGCCAGCAGTTCACGCTGAGGGGCGTTTTCAAAGTCGGCACGGATCAGTTGTTGCTGGCGTCCGATGATGCGCAGCTTCACCGTGGTCTTGAGTTGTTCGTCCCGACCCAGGCAGGGGGTGATGCCGGTCTGGGCAATGAGGCGCTCCAGGGTGTGACTGGCTTCGTCCTCACCCACCACACTTAGCAGTGTGCATTGTGTGCCCAGGCTCACCACGTTGTAGGCCACGTTGGCACTGCCGCCCAGGCGCTCTTCTTCGCGCGTGACGCGCACCACGGGCACCGGGGCTTCAGGGCTGATGCGATCGACCGAGCCATACCAGTAGCGGTCCAGCATGACGTCACCGACCACCAGCACGCGGCTGTGTTGCAGTTGGGCAAGGGAAATGTTTTTCATAGTTCTTCCACCCGGCGCGGCGGGTAGCTGTCCCAGTTCTGGCAGCCGGGGCATTGCCAGAAGTGTTGTTGCGCTTCAAACCCGCAAGCAGCGCAGCGGTAGCGTTGCATCGGTTTGGCGGCACGATCCAGCGCACGCTCAAAGGCCGCGCGGTGTTGTTCATGCGTCAGGGACTCATGCCGGATCCAGCGCGCAGCGGCCAGCAAGGAGGGCTCTTGCTCCAGATGCTGGGCATAGCGCTCGGCCTGACCGGGCGCGTTCGGCAGGTGGGCGGAGGTTTCCACCTGGATCAGGGCTTCCAGCACGTCCAGACTGCCCGCTTGCTGATAGTGGGACTGCAGCAGGGCCAGTGCCTCGGCGTGACGCTGTTGATCACACGCCAGGTGCGCGATGCGATCGGCCATCAGCGGGACAGCCGCAGGCACGGCACGAGCGGCGTTGAGTAACGTGTCCAACGCCTCAGCTGCACGTCCGCGCGTTTGCTGCAACTGAGCCAGGGCCATGTAGGCATGCGCATTGGCCGGGGCGATGTGCATGGCTTGGCGCAGTAGCGCCTCGGCCTGCTCGGCCTGATCCGACCCCAGGGCCGCGGCTTGTTCACACAGGTAATGCGCGTGACGCACGTCAAAGCTGCCTTGACCGCTGTGACTGAGTTGCGCGGCCATGTCCGCAGCTTGAGGCCAGTCTCGGGAACGTTCATAGATACCCAGCAAAGCGATGCGAGCCTGAGTGGCGTGGGCGGAGGTGTCGAGTTGACGCAGGTTCTCTTCCGCACGATCCAGCAAGCCAGCCTTGAGGAAGTCCAGCGCCAGGGCATAGCGGGCACGGTCATGGTCTGCTGCGCTCAGGTCACCGCGGGACAGCAGGTGCTGATGCACCCGGACCGCGCGTTCAAATTCGCCACGGCGACGGAACAGGTTGCCCAGGGCGAAATGCAACTCGGAGGTGTCGGGGTCTTGTTGGACGGCTTCGATGAAAGCGTCAATGGCCTGGTCTTGCTGCTCATTGAGCAGGTGGTTCAGGCCCTTGAAGTAGGCCTTGGGGTTCTGGCGGTTTTCCAGACGCAGTTGTCGCAAGTCCAGACGCGAGGCCATCCAGCCCAAGCCAAACGCCAGGGGCAGACCCAGCAGGATCCAGCCGAGGTCAAACTCCATGGCTGGGGTCTACCGAGGTGATGGCCGTGGCAGGGGCGGTGGTGACAGGCGCGGCCGAGGGGGTTGCTGGCGTGTCCACCCGGGACTGAGCCTGGCGGGCCACGGTGCGCTGGCGCCACCAGCGCGGCACCATGCCCAGCACACCCACCGCCACACCACAGGTGAAGGCCGCCAGAACCACCAGCACCAACGGTGCACGCCATTGGGTGCCGAAGAAGAAATGCACGACCGCATCGTCCTGGTTATTCAGGGCGAAGGCGAACAGGGTAAAAAAAATGGCCGCTTTCAGTATCCACTGAAGCAGCCACATGAGGTTTTTCAAGCCAGCTCCTCAGTGACCCGACGATTTTAAGCCGGTCATGCCAGGGGCGGGCTGTGCGCTATCCCGTTAACCGTTGGCGCCCCGTTTCTGTGCAGACGCGGGGGTGGCCGGGGCCGACAGCGCCGGCATCAGTTCAAGGGTGCGTGTGTCCACCGCTTCACGCAGGGCTTTGCCCGGCTTGAAGTGCGGCACGCGCTTTTCTGGAATGGCCACGCTCTCACCCGAACGGGGGTTGCGACCCATGCGGGGAGGGCGGCGATTGATGGAGAAGGTGCCAAAGCCACGCAGCTCGATACGGTGTCCGCGCACCAAGGCCTCGCTCATGGCGTCGAGCAAGGTCTTGACGGCGTACTCCGCGTCGCGGTGGGTCAGCTGGCCGAAACGGGCGGCCAGCTCTTCAACCAGGTCACTGCGGGTCATGGCACTCAGTCAATCAATTCCAGGGGCCGCTCAGTTGCCGGTGTTGTCCAGCTTGGCGCGCAGCAGGGCGCCCAGGCTGGTGGTGCCGGCGTTCTGGGCGGCTTGCTGGTTCAGGGAAGCCATGGCTTCTTGCTGGTCAGCAGCGTCCTTGGCCTTGATGGACAACTGGATGTTGCGGGTCTTGCGGTCCACGTTGACGATCACGGCGGTGACTTCGTCGCCTTCCTTGAGCACGCTGCGGGCGTCCTCGATGCGGTCGCGGGAAATCTCGCTCACGCGCAGATAGCCCAGGATGTCTTCGCCCAGATCGATCTCGGCGCCCTTGGCATCCACGGTCTTGACCTTGCCGGTGACGGTCTGGCCCTTGTCGTTGATCGACACGAAGGTGGTGAAGGGGTCGGCGTCGAGCTGCTTGATGCCCAGGGAGATGCGCTCGCGGTCCACGTCCACGGCCAGCACGATGGCTTCGACTTCCTGGCCCTTCTTGTAGTTGCGAACGGCAGCGTCGCCAGCTTCGTTCCAGGACAGGTCGGACAGGTGCACCAGGCCGTCGATACCGGCAGCCAGACCCACGAACACGCCAAAGTCG
Source organism: Limnohabitans sp. (assembly GCA_018883305.1). Taxonomy (GTDB): domain Bacteria; phylum Pseudomonadota; class Gammaproteobacteria; order Burkholderiales; family Burkholderiaceae_C; genus Limnohabitans. Next base: position 4,229 of record VEQI01000275.1, read on the forward strand.
GTGATGGACTTGATGGGGCCCTTGACGCGGTCGCCACGCTTGGTGTTTTGCGCAAATTCTTGCCAGGGGTTGGCACGGCACTGCTTCATGCCCAGGGAGATGCGACGCTTGTCTTCGTCGATCTCCAGCACCATGACTTCCACTTCTTCGCCCAGGGAGACGATCTTGTTGGGGGCCACGTTCTTGTTGGTCCAGTCCATTTCAGAGACGTGCACCAGGCCTTCGATGCCGGGCTCGAGTTCCACAAACGCGCCGTAGTCGGCGATGTTGGTGATCTTGCCGAACATGCGGGTGCCGGTGGGGTAGCGGCGGCCAACGCCCATCCAGGGGTCGTCGCCCATTTGCTTGAGGCCCAGGGACACGCGGTTTTTCTCGGTGTCGAACTTGAGGATCTTGGCGGTGATTTCCTGACCGGCTTGCACCACTTCGCTGGGGTGGCGCACGCGGCGCCAGGCCATGTCGGTGATGTGCAGCAGGCCGTCGATGCCGCCCAGGTCCACGAAGGCACCGTATTCGGT
>VEQI01000276.1 GCA_018883305.1 Limnohabitans sp.
GTCTGGGAGGACGCTCGCCGGCGAGCAATTGAAGGATTTGCTCGGCGCCAATCACGGCCACGTTGCGGCGGGCTTCATGGGTGACGCCTGCCGTGTGAAAGGTGGCAAACACATTGTCCATGGCCAGCAAGGGGTGGTCCAGGGGCGGCGGTTCTTGGTCCCAGACATCCAGGCCGGCACCGGCCAAATGGCCCGAGGTCAGTGCCTGTGTCAGGGCGGCCTCGTCGTGCAGGCCACCCCGCGCGGTGTTGATGAACAAGGCACCTGGCTTCATTTGCGCAAAGGTGTCGGCGTTCATCATCTTCAAGGTCGTGGCGTCGCGTGGGCAGTGCAGCGACACCACATCCGATTGCGCCAACAGCTCAGAAAAGCGCACGCTGCGGGCGCCTCGCTTTTGAATGTCCTCAGCGCTCAGAAAAGGATCGACCGCAAGCACTTGCATGCCAAAAGCTTGGGCCAACTTGGCCACGCGCGTGCCAATGTGGCCCATGCCCACCAGGCCCACGGTTTTGCCACGGATCTCATGGCCCATCACATCTTCGCGGGTGAAGCCTTGCTCGCGCCGCATGCGCCGGTCGCTTTCCACCATTCTGCGCGACACGCTGAGCATCAGGGCCAGGGTGTGCTCTGCCACAGAGTCGGCGTTGCCACCGGCTTGGTTCACCACGGCAATGCCGGCAGCGGTGCAAGCCGCCACATCCACCGTGTCATAGCCGGCGCCGGTCGATGAAACGCACAAGAGCTGGGGGCACTGGGCGATCAAGCCCGCGCTGACAAACCACTCCTGCGGCAACTCGTCTTTGGCGGCAGACACTTGGTAAACATGCGCCTGCGACAACAACTGCAACGCCAAGTCGCGGTCACCGCGCACGGGAAAAATCTGGAAGTCGATGTCCTGCGCTTGTGCCAGCCGCTCATCAAAAACCGGGTTGATCCAAAGATCCGAGCGCACCACTCTCTTCTTCATGGGCGTTCCTTCATTGCGGTTCGGGATTGCAACCGATGCGGCGCAAAGTGGCGTCGATCCACGCGGTGTCCAGCTTGCCAGCGGCAATGTCCGCCAGCATTTTTTTCTCGGCATCCATCTTCTGCAAGGTGGCCTCCAGCACCGATTGCAAGCTGTCGCAGGGCACGCACAGCAGGCCATCGGCATCGCCCAACATCAGGTCGCCAGGTTGAATGACCATGCCGTCGATGGCAATGGGCACATTGATTTCGCCCGGACCGTCCTTGTAAGGGCCACGGTGCGTCACACCGGCTGCATACAAGGGAAATTCACCTTGGCCAATTTCCTCTGCGTCACGCACCGCACCATTCAAGACGATGCCGGCCACACCGATGGCCACGGCCGTGGCCGTCATGATTTCGCCAAACAGGGCGTTGGTGAGGTCGCCACCGGCGTCGACCACGATCACATCGCCCTTTTGCGCCATGGTCAAGGCCTTGTGAATCATCAGGTTGTCACCCGGGCGGCATTTCACCGTCAAGGCAGAGCCAATCAGGTAGCCCTTTTTGTGCATGGGCCGCAGTCGCGGGCCTGCGGCGGTCATGCGCGCCATGCAGTCGCTGACGTTGGCAACGGGCAAGCCGCGAAAAGCTTGGATGAAGTGGTCGGGCACCTGGCGAGTGCGCTTGAGAATTTGAAGGCCTTGCATCAAAGTTTCCAGTAGTGATCTTCGAAATGTACGCCAAGCGCGTTCCGAGTGAAAGTGCATGCGCACGCAGTTGCAGAATTTCAGCGCAAAACCGAGACCGCCTTCAATTGCGCCCACACCGTTTGTCCCGCTTGCAACCCCAGCTGGTGCCAAGCGCGCTGGGTGATTCTGGCCAACAGCATGTTCGGGCCGCATTGCATGCGCACCCGTATTTGCGAAGGATGATCGTCCTCGACGGCGTCGCTGATTTGAACCTGCAAATGGTTTTGAATGCTGGTGCCGGTCGGCTCTTGCAGCGAGAGGCTGACATCGCGGGCCAGCACGCGCAGCCGCACTTGATCGCCCAGCTTCATGCCGTCGTTGCGCACCCACAAGTGCCCCTTAGGGAAAGACACCTTGGCCAAGTGCCAGGCAGGCTCGAGCTGGCTCACTTGCCCCGCCATCAGCACACCCATGTCTTGGCTTGGCCCCCACCGCAGATCCAGCGAAGACAGTGTCTCGGTGACAGGCCCCATGGCGCTGACACGCCCTTCATCCAGGACCACCAAGTGGTCTCCCAGGCGGGTCAGCTCATCCATGGAATGGGTGACATAGACCATGGGAATGCGCAGCTCATCGCGCAAGTTTTCCAGCCAGGGAAAAAGGTCTTGTTTTCGGGCCGCGTCCAAAGCGGCCATGGGCTCGTCGAGCAGCAGCAACTGGGGGCGGTTGGCCAAGGCCCTGGCAATGGCCACCCGTTGCCGCTCACCACCGGACAAGGCCGCGACGGAGCGCGTCAGCAAGTGCCCAATGCCCAGAAGTGCAATGGCCTCGTCAACAGGCTGCCTTGAGCGCTCGCCCCGGATGCGCTTGAAGCCAAATTCAATGTTTTGTTGAACACTCAGATGCTCAAACAAACTGGCTTCTTGAAACACATAGCCAATGGCGCGTTCATGCGGTGCTAGCCGGATGTGCTGCGCCTCTGAATGCCAGACCGTCTCGCCCAAGTGCAGGTGGCCGCGCATGCTTTTTTCAAGGCCAGCCATGCAACGCAAGAGGGTGGTTTTGCCGCACCCCGAAGGGCCAAACAGCACCGAGATGCCCGCGCCAGGCAACACCATGGCGACATCCAGAGAGAAATTCTCTCTGTGAAGTTGCACACTCAGATCGATCGCTGCGGCTTGCGTCATGGCATCACGCGCTCACGGCGGCGCTTCATCAAGGCCAACAGCCACAGCACCGCAAAAGAAAAAACCACCATACCGCCCGCCAACCCATGCGCCTGCGCGTACTCCATGGCTTCCACATGGCCGTAAATTTGGGTGGAGACCACGCGTGTCTCGCCAGGAATATTGCCCCCCAGCATCAGCACCACGCCAAACTCGCCCACGGTGTGCGCAAAACTCAGAATGGCGGCGGTCCACAAGCCTGGCTTGGCCAGGGGCAAGGCCACATGAAAAAAAGCGTCCCAGGGCGAGGCCCGCAACGTGGCCGCCACCTCCATGGGGCGCGGGCCCATGGACTCAAAAGCATGCTGTATTGGTTGCACCGCAAACGGCAGCGAGAACACCACCGAGCCGATCAACAAGCCCGTGAAGGTGAAGGAGAGCACGCCCCAACCCATCGCCTGGGTCCATTGCCCCAAGGGCCCCTGCGGCCCCATGGCCACCAGCAAATAAAAACCCAGCACCGACGGTGGCAAAACCAGGGGCAAGGTCGCCAAGGCGGCCACTGGGCCCCGCCATGGGGAGCGCGTCTGCGACAGCCACCAAGCCAAGGGGGTGGCCAGCAGCAGCAACACCAAGGTGGTCAGCAACGCCAATTGCAGCGTCAGGACAATGGCCTGCCACGCCTCCGAGCCCCATGCCTGCGTCATTCATGCGCTCCTGTCACAGGTCATAGCCATAGGATTGGATGATGGCCTTGGCCTTGTCCGATTTCAAATAAGCCACCAGGTCGCGCACAGCGGCCTTGCCCTGCCCTCGGGCCAGCACGACGGCGTCTTGTTGCAAGGGCGCATGCAAATGGACGGGGACCACCCACGCAGAACCTTGGCTGACCTGGCCTTGCATGAACACTTGGGACAAGGCCACAAACCCAAGTTGGGCGTTTTCAGTCACCACAAATTGGTAGGCCTGGGCGATGTTCTCCCCTTGTACCAACTTGGGCTTCAACACCTCTTCCAGTCCCAGGTTGGCCATCACCTGCCAAGCTGCAGCGCCATAAGGCGCCAACTTGGGGTTGGCCATGGCCAAGCGCTGAAATGGCGCACGGCGCAAGATGTCGCCTTGCTTGTCCACGAAGCCGGCTTGGGGGCTCCAAAGCACCAGCCGGCCCGTGGCGTAAGTGAACCGTGAACCAGCCACACCCAAGCCTTCTTTTTCCAGGCGCTGCGGGGTGTCGGTATCGGCGGCCAGAAAAACGTCAAACGGCGAACCATGCTTGATTTGGGCGTAGATGTTGCCTGTCGATCCCAGAGAAAGCACCAGTTTGTGGCCCGTCGCCTGCTCAAACGACTGGGCCATGGCCTTCATGGGCGCCGCAAAGTTGGCAGCCACAGCCACCATGACTTCGGCGCCATGCGCTTGTGCGGCGAGCGCCAGTGCCGCCAGGCCACTGAAGATCTTTCGTTTCATCGACGGATACGCTATTCATAAATAGAATAGCGAGTGTAGCACCGCTCTCCCTTTTCAGAATAGCGCCTCTTTGCCATGCCCGCCAAAACTTCATCTCCCGACTTCACACAGGCCCTAGGCTCTGAAGTCGCCGACAAACGCATCGACATTTTGCGCCGCTTGGGCGAGGTCGGCTCCATCTCGCAAGCGGCGCGCAGCGCCGGGGTCAGCTACAAAGCGGCATGGCAAGCCCTGGAAACCTTGAGCAATTTGGCAGGCACCCCCTTGATTGAAAAAGTGGTGGGCGGCAGCGGCGGCGGCGGCGCCCAGTTGACCCAGGCAGGCCAGCAGGTGCTGCAAGGCGCTGAAAAATTGGCCCAGGCCCGATCCACCGTTTTGGCCGTACTCCAGAAAAACACGCTCTCCGACAACAAAGCACCCAACCTGCAAGGCCTGGGGCTACGCACCAGCATGCGCAACAACCTGCCATGCAC
>VEQI01000277.1 GCA_018883305.1 Limnohabitans sp.
AGGCCACACTGGGCCGCATCATGGACGTGCTGGGCAACCCCATCGACGAGCGCGGCCCGGTCGACCAGGCCCTGACCGCCTCGATCCACCGCAAGGCCCCCGCCTACGACGAACTCTCGCCCTCGACCGAGCTGCTGGAAACCGGCATCAAGGTGATCGACCTGGTCTGCCCCTTCGCCAAAGGCGGCAAGGTGGGCCTGTTCGGTGGCGCCGGTGTGGGCAAGACCGTGAACATGATGGAACTCATCAACAACATCGCCAAGGCGCACTCGGGTCTGTCCGTGTTTGCCGGCGTGGGTGAGCGTACCCGTGAAGGTAACGACTTCTACCACGAGATGGCCGAGTCGGGCGTGGTGAAGCTGGACAACCTGGCTGAATCCAAAGTGTCCATGGTGTACGGCCAGATGAACGAGCCCCCGGGCAACCGTCTGCGCGTGGCCCTGACGGGTCTGACCATTGCCGAATCCTTCCGTGACGAAGGCCGTGACGTGCTGTTCTTCGTGGACAACATCTATCGTTACACCCTGGCCGGTACCGAAGTGTCCGCGCTGCTGGGTCGTATGCCTTCTGCCGTGGGCTACCAGCCGACACTGGCTGAAGAAATGGGCCGTCTGCAAGAGCGGATCACCTCGACCAAGGTGGGCTCCATCACCTCCATCCAGGCCGTGTACGTGCCCGCTGACGACTTGACCGACCCGTCACCGGCCACCACCTTCGCCCACTTGGACTCCACCGTGGTGTTGTCGCGTGACATCGCTGCCCTGGGTATCTACCCCGCCGTGGATCCGCTGGACTCCACCAGCCGTCAGTTGGACCCGCTGGTGGTGGGCGCCGAGCACTACGAAACCGCCCGTGCCGTGCAGGGTACCCTGCAACGCTACAAGGAACTGCGCGACATCATCGCCATTCTGGGCATGGACGAACTGGCTCCCGAGGACAAGCTGGCTGTGGCCCGCGCTCGCAAGATCCAGCGTTTCCTGTCCCAGCCGTTCCACGTGGCCGAGGTGTTCACCGGTTCGCCCGGCAAGTACGTGCCCCTGAGCGAAACCATTCGTGGCTTCAAGATGATTGCCAGCGGCGAGTGCGACCACTTGCCCGAGCAAGCCTTCTACATGGTGGGTACCATCGACGAAGCCTTCGAGAAGGCCAAAAAGGTCTAAACCATGAGCACCATTCACGTTGACGTCGTCAGCGCGGAAGAGTCGATCTTCTCGGGTGAGGCCACCTTCGTGGCCCTGCCCGGTGAGGCCGGCGAGCTGGGGATCTACCCCCGCCACACCCCGCTGATCACCCGCATCCGCCCGGGCTCCGTGCGTATCCAGACTGCTGACGGCGGCGAGGAATTCGTGTTCGTGGCGGGTGGCATTCTGGAAGTCCAGCCGGACTGCGTCACGGTGTTGTCCGACACCGCCGTGCGTGGCAAAGACTTGGACGAAGAGAAAGCCAACGAAGCCAAAGTGGCTGCAGAAGAAGCCGTCAAGAACGCCAAGAGCGATGTTGACCTGGCCCGCGCACAGTCTGAACTGGCCATCATGGCGGCTCAGCTGTCCGCACTGCGCAAGTTCCGCGGCAAAAAATAATCGGTGCACAGCGTACGCTGTGTGACCGATCCAACGCCCAGACCGATGCTGTCGGTGCTGGGCGTTGTCACATCTGGCCTTTCGACGAAGCTCCAGGCACAATTCGCCCATGCCCAAAGCCAAACTTCGCGCGGCCACCATCGGCGGCACGGCGGACGACATCGAAGCCGCGTTCTACCAAGCCTTGCAGCAAGGCGACATTGAGAAACTCATGGCCTGCTGGGCCGATGAGGACGAGGTGGTGTGCGTGCATCCAGGCGGTCCGCGACTGGTCGGGACAGGTGCGATTCGTGCAGCCTTTGAAGCCATGTTTGCCAATGGTCCCATCCAGGCCCATGCGCAGAGCGTGCGCAAAATTGAATCGCTGACCAGCGTGGTGCACAACGTGGTGGAACGAGTGGCCCTGCAGTTGCCCGATGGCCTCAAGCACGCCAGTGTGGTGGCCACCAATGTCTATCACCGAACGCCTCAGGGTTGGCGGATGGTGGCACATCATGCCAGTCCGGGAACACCTGAGGCCCTGGAAACTGCGCAAGACGGACCTCAGGTGCTGCATTGACCTGGGACTATCGAGCCCCCTGGTGGTTGCCAGGTGGGCAAGCGCAAACCATTCATTCGGCGCTGTGGGCACGAACGCACACCTTGCCGACGCCGCGCTGGCACAGACAGCGCTGGGACACGCCGGATCAGGACTTCATCGATGTGGACTGGCTGGTCACGGATGTCAACGAGTACGTCTCAACGGTTACCAAGTCAACGCAGCAAGACAAGACACCCTTGTGCGTGTTGTTCCATGGCCTAGAGGGGTCATCCCGCAGTCACTATGCGAGGGCCTGGGCAGATCACGCCAGGCAAGTGGGCTGGCGACTGGCGGTCCCGCATTTTCGCGGCTGTAGCGGGGAGATCAATCGTGCACCGCGGGCCTACCATTCAGGGGATCATGAGGAAATAGGGTGGATCCTGAAACGAATGCGCGCACAGCATGACGGACCGTTGTTGGCTGTGGGGGTGTCCTTGGGCGGCAATGCCCTGATGCGATGGGCGCAGGAAGCGGCAGACACGGCCACTCATGCGGTGGATGCGGTGGCATCGGTGGGCTCACCGCTGGATCTGGCTGCCAGTGGGCATGCGATCGGTCGGGGCTTCAATCGACTGGTTTACACGCGCATGTTTTTGCGATCCATGAAGCCCCGCGCCCTGGCCAAGCTGGCGCAGTACCCTGGTCTGTTCAACCGCGAGGCCTTGATGAAGGCGCGGGATCTGTATGAGTTTGACAACCTGTTCACCGCACCCCTGCATGGCTTTCAAAATACCGAGGATTATTGGCGGCGTGCCTCATCCGCACCGCATTTCGAGCGTGTGCGATTGCCCGCCTTGGTGATCAATGCACTCAATGATCCGTTTGTGCCAGCACACAGTCTTCCCGCCACAGACGTGAACCAAAGACACGTCACCTGGTGGCGACCTGCGCACGGCGGGCACGTTGGCTTTGCGGAAGGCCCGTTTCCGGGGGATGTGCGTGGCTTGCCGCAAGCCATCAGTGACTGGTTTGTCCGACTATGATGGCCGGATGCCAGTCGTGAGAAGCATCGTTTGCTGCAAACACCATGGATGATCTGGTTCGCCAAGCCATCGCTAAATGGCCAAACGTCCCCCACTGCTATGGGTGGTTGGGTCTGGACGCGCGCGGTCAGTGGTATATGCGGGATGACCGTGTGCAAGCTGCAGGCAGTTTTGCCCAGCACAAGGGATCGTTGCTGCGCCATGAAAAGCTCATTGACTTCATCCAGCGCAACTACGAACCGGATGAACAGGGTTGCTGGTTCTTTCAGAACGGACCCCAGCGGGTCTATGTGGAACTGGAGGCCACGCCCCTGATCTGCCGTGTCAATTCACTGGGTGAGGTGAGTGCGCACACAGGAATCAAACTTGATTTTCTCATGTGCTGGATGGACGATGAAGGTCACGTCTACCTGGAAACCAGTCAGGGGTTGGGCCTTGTGCATAGCCAAGACGTCATCCATGTGGCCGAGCTGATCGAGCGTGGCGATTGGACCCTGCATGCCTTGCAGGGGCAAGACCTGGAGCAGCAATTCCGATTCTGTCGCAGCCCACAAGCCAGGCAAGGCGCATGAAAAAAGCCGGTCGCATGGACCGGCTTTGTGGGGCGCTTGACCAACCAGGTTACTTGGCAGCTTCCGCTTTCTTGGGCTCGGCAAACTTGCCGCCCGCGTTGTTGGCCATGTAGACCACGGCGCGGCCAATTTCCAGATCATCGAAATCACCACCGCCTTGTGCGCCCATGGCGCCTTTGCCTTTGAGGGCAGAGTTCAGCAGGGCTTCATACCCGTTCTTGATACGAGCACCCCAAGCACCCGCATCACCCAGCTTGGGAGCACCAGCGGCACCAGTGGCGTGACAAGCGCTGCACTGGGCTTTGAAGACTTCTTCGCCGGACTTGAGTTCACGGTTGGCGTCACGGATTTCAATGGCGCCCACCTTCTGGATGCGGGCGGCCACGGCTTCCGGCGTGTTGGAGGAACCAGGGGCCTGTTTGTTGGCCGACGTGACGTAGTACACCAGACCAATGATGATGAACACCGGCACCACGAAAGAATAAAAGACTGCCAGCAGCAGTTGACGGGGCGTCTTGATGGGGCCGGTATGGGCTTCTTCGTGGTGCTCGCTCATGGAATCCTCAAGGGTTCTGGGTGGCTTAAAACAACCGGGGATTATAGCGACGACAGGCCCCAGACGCCTTTCGCCAGTCTGACCTGATCATGAAGCGGTTGGCAAGGCCCTACAATCACGCCTTCACGCGCGGCTGTAGCTCAGTGGATAGAGTATTGGCCTCCGAAGCCAAGGGTCGTGGGTTCGATCCCCGCCAGCCGCGCCAGTGCCTGCCCCTTCCTTGAGTCTCAGGTCGCCTTGATCCCCGCCGTGCGGATCACCTTCTCCCATTTCGCCAGTTCCGATTGCAGACGCTGTCGCATCTGCTCCTGGGTGCCCGGATCGGCTTCGGCGCCGGCCTCCAGCAGCCGTTTGCGCACGCCCGGATCATTCATCGCGGTATTGAAGTCGGTATTGATTTTGTCCAGCAGCGGTTGGGGCGTTTTAGCGGGGGCAAAGAGTGCCGCCCAGGAATACGCC
>VEQI01000278.1 GCA_018883305.1 Limnohabitans sp.
CTCCCCGACTTGCCCAACGGACAAGACATCCAGGCCACGGCGGAATACACACAGGCTGTTCTGACCGGACAGCAACCCGTCCCTGAGCCCTTGCGCGTGCAAGTCCAGCGTATTGCAGCCTTGGCACGGACTTCGCTTGGCTAAACCATCATGACGCCCCCCTTTTCATCGACATCCCGCCCCTGTGTCCGGCTGGTCGGCGCAGGCCCAGGAGATCCGGACCTGCTCACGATCAAGGCGCTCAAGGCCTTGCAATCCGCCACGGTGGTGCTGGTGGATGACCTGGTGAGCGACGCCATTCTGCAACTGATCCCTGCCGGCGTTCGCGTGGTGCAGGTGGGCAAGCGTGGCGGCTGCCAGTCCACGCCGCAGGCATTCATTCACAAGCTGATGGTGCAGGCCGCCTTGGAAGGAGAACAGGTGGTGCGACTCAAGGGAGGGGACCCCTTCCTGTTCGGCCGTGGCGGTGAAGAGGTGGACTATCTGCATTCCCAGGGCATCGAGACGGAAGTCATCAATGGCATCACGGCCGGACTGGCCGGCGTGACGTCCCTGGGCGTGGCCCTGACACACCGCGAGCACGCCCACGGGGTGGTGTTTGTCACCGGACATGCCAAGCCCGGCGACCACGGCACCGACTGGGTGGCGCTGGCCCGCACGGCGCACCAGGCTCGGCTCACCCTGGTAATCTACATGGGGATCAAGCTGGCCGCGCAAATCCAGCAGCAACTGCTCCAAGGCTTGCCGGCGCACACCCCTGTGGCCATTGTTCAACACGTGAGCCTGCCCCATCAACGCCAGGTCGTGACCCGTCTGGACACCCTGAGCCAGACCCTGGTGGAACATCAACTGGGAAGTCCCAGCATCATCGTGGTAGGCGATGTGATCCGGGGCGTGGCGCAATTGACGGCATCCTCTGACGTGCGCCAGGCCGCACAGGGCTGAGCCGCGTGACCGGCGGGTCCCCGCCGTGCGAAAATGGCAGACTTTGTTACCTACTGGACACGCACGCCATGGACGCAGAACGCATCAACCTGATCGGGACTCAACTGCAGGACCTGAACCTGCGGACCCTCGACTTACGGGGGTATCTTTGACTACGATGCCAAATCGGAACGTCTGAGAACCGTCAACGCCTCGCTGGAAGACCCCACGGTCTGGAACGACCCCAAGAAAGCTCAGGAGCTGGGCAAAGAAAAAAAATCCCTGGACGATATCGTCCTGGTGCTTGACCGCCTGAGCACGGAAATCGCCGACAACCTTGAACTCTATGAGATGAGCAAGGCCGATAACGACGAATCCGGCCTGCTGGTGCTGGCCGACGAAGCCGTCAAGTTGGAAGCCGATATTCAAAAGCTCGAATTCCGCCGCATGTTCAACAACCCGGCTGACCCGAGCAACGCCTTCCTCGACATCCAGGCTGGCGCCGGTGGTACCGAGGCCTGCGACTGGGCCAGCATGTTGCTGCGCCAGTACCTGAAGTACGCTGAACGCAAGGGCTTCAAGGCAGCCGTGGAAGATGAATCGCCCGGCGACGTGGCCGGCATCAAGAGCGCCACCATCAAGATCGATGGTGATTACGCCTTTGGCCTGCTGCGCACCGAAACAGGCGTGCACCGTCTGGTGCGCAAATCACCCTTCGATTCGTCCGGCGGTCGTCACACCAGTTTTGCCAGCGTGTTCGTCTATCCTGAGATTGATGACTCGATCGAGATCGAGATCAACCCGGCCGACGTTCGCACCGACACCTACCGTGCCAGTGGCGCAGGCGGTCAGCACATCAACAAGACCGACTCGGCTGTGCGACTGACCCACATCCCCACGGGCATCGTGGTGCAGTGCCAGGATGGTCGCAGTCAACACAGCAACCGCGATGTGGCGTGGAAACGCCTGCGCAGCCGCTTGTACGACTTTGAAATGCGCAAGCGCATGGAAGAGCAGCAAAAGCTGGAAGACACCAAGACCGATGTGGGTTGGGGCCACCAGATTCGCTCTTATGTGCTGGATCAGAGCCGCATCAAGGACCTGCGCACCAACGTGGAAATCTCCAACACACAAAAAGTGCTGGATGGTGACCTCGACACCTTCATCGAAGCCTCACTCAAACAAGGCGTGTGATTCATCGGGCTGCGCGCTGCATGCTGTCATCGAACGCAGTCGCTCGGCCCCTCACACCGCTTCCTCACCCTTTATCAGGAGACCGCTCATGTCAGGAGACGCCCAGGCCACCGCGCCGATTCGCCGCCAGGACTACCAGGCTGCCCCGTTCTTCATCGACACCGTCGATCTGACCTTCGACCTCGATCCGGCCAAGACCCGTGTCCTCAACAAGATGCGCGTGCGTCGCAACCCGGACGTACCGGCGCAAGCCTTGCGTCTGGACGGTGAAGAACTCAACCTCTCGCGCGTGCTGGTGAACGGCCAGGGCACGTCGTTCAAGATGGACGGCGATCGACTGGTGCTGGAGCAACTGCCCGAAGGCCTCGAGCCGTTCGACCTGGAGATCTTCACCACCTGCAATCCGTCCAAGAACAGCCAGCTCATGGGGCTGTATGTCAGCAATGGTTCGTTCTTCACGCAGTGTGAGGCAGAGGGCTTTCGTCGCATCACGTATTTCCTGGACCGCCCCGATGTGATGTCGAGCTACAGCGTGACGCTGCGTGCCGACCGCGCGCAGTATCCGGTGCTGCTGTCCAACGGCAACCTGGTGGAACAAGGTGATCTGCCTGAAGGCCGCCACTTTGCGCGCTGGGTGGACCCACACAAAAAGCCCTGCTATCTGTTCGCACTGGTAGCCGGCTTGCTGGTGTGCCGCGAGCAGCGCATCCGCTCGCGCTCGGGGGGCGACCACCTGCTGCAGGTGTATGTGCGCCCCGGTGATCTGGACAAGACCGAACACGCCATGAACTCCCTCATGGCCAGCATTGCCTGGGACGAGGCCCGCTTCGGCCTGAGCCTGGATCTGGAACGTTTCATGATCGTCGCCACCAGCGACTTCAACATGGGCGCCATGGAGAACAAGGGTCTCAACATCTTCAACACCAAGTACGTGCTGGCCAATCAGGCCACCGCCACCGATGTGGACTACGCCAACATCGAAAGCGTGGTGGGTCACGAGTACTTCCACAACTGGAGCGGCAACCGCGTCACCTGCCGCGACTGGTTTCAGCTCTCGCTGAAAGAGGGTCTGACGGTGTTCCGCGACCAGGAATTCAGCCAGGATCTGGCCGGCAGCGACTCGGCGCGCGCGGTCAAGCGCATCGAGGATGTGCGCGTGCTGCGCACCGCGCAGTTCGCCGAAGATGCCGGCCCCATGGCTCACCCCGTGCGTCCAGATCAGTACCTGGAAATCAACAACTTCTACACCGTCACCATTTACGAAAAAGGTGCCGAGGTGGTGCGCATGATGCAGACCCTGGTGGGCCGCGCAGGTTTTGCCAAGGGCATGACGCTGTACTTCCAGCGTCATGATGGCCAAGCGGTCACGTGTGATGACTTTGCTCAGGCGATTGCCGACGCCAATCCGGGTTCAGCGCTGGCCCAGAACCTGGACGCCTTCAAGCGTTGGTACAGCCAGGCCGGCACGCCGCGCGTGCGTGCGCAAGGCCAGTACGACGCTGCAACTCAACGCTACACGCTGACCCTGAGTCAAAGCTGCTCGGCCACACCGGGACAGGCAGACAAACAGCCGTTCGTGATTCCGCTGTCGCTGGGCCTGCTCTCGCACAGTGGTCGCGAACTCGTGGCTTCGCGCCTGGAGGTGCTGACCCAGGCTGAACACACCGTGGTGTTTGAAGGTGTGAGCGAAGCCCCTGTCCCGTCATTGCTGCGAGGCTTCAGCGCGCCGGTGATTTTGGAGACCGAACTCACCGATGCGGAGTGGCTCACGTTGCTGGCTCACGACACCGATGCGTTCAATCGCTGGGAAGCCTCTCAACGTCTGTGCATGAATGCGGCGCTCAAGGCACTGTCGCATCCGACCCATTCGGCAGACATCCTCTCCACCGAAGTGATCGAAGCCTTGCGCTCGGTGCTGCACCATCCCAACCTGGACGCGGCTTTCAAGGAACTGGTGCTCACCCTGCCCAGCGAAACCTACATCGCCGAACAGCTCCGCGTGGTCGAGCCACAGCGAGTGCATTCGGTGCGTGAAGCCATGCGAGCCCAACTGGCGCATGAACTGCACGCCGACTGGGCCCTCATCCAGACCCACAGCATCGACAACGGTGGCTACAGCCCCGATCCGGTCAGCAGTGGCCGCCGTGCTCTGTCCGGCCTGGCGCTTTCGCAACTGTGCCTGCAAGCGGTGAAAACCGGTGACGCCATCTGGCCAGGCAAGGTCTACCAGCTGTTCAAGGATGCCCGCAACATGACCGACCGCTTCAATGCTTTGTCGGCCCTGGTGACCAGCGGGCACGAGCTGGCCACCCCGGCACTGGAGCGTTTCCACACGATGTTTGCCAACGAGCCGCTGGTCATCGACAAGTGGTTCGCCTTGCAGGCCAGTGCGCCGGACCGCCAAGGCCATGTGTTGCCCTTGGTCCGCAAACTGATGCACCACCCGGACTTCTCCCTGCGCAACCCCAACCGCGCACGCAGCCTGATCTTCAGCTACTGCGTGGCCAACCCCGGCGCCTTCCACCGTGCGGATGCTTCCGGCTACGTCTTCTGGGCCGAGCGCGTGTTGGAGCTGGAC
>VEQI01000279.1 GCA_018883305.1 Limnohabitans sp.
GGGTGTAGCCGTCCGCCGGTTGGCGCAGCACATCGGCCAGACCAATGGTGCCAGCCGCACCTGGTTTGTTTTCAATCACGATGGGCTGCCCCAGACCGGCAGCCATCTTGTCCGCCAGAATGCGACCCGCCACATCGCCGGGTGTACCGGCGCCCCAGGGCACCACCAGGCGAATGGGCTTGTTGGGGTAGCCTTGCTGCGCCTGGACGCCCAGCGGCACGCTGGCCAGGCAAGCCAGGCCCAGCATTGTCAGGCCACGTCGAGTGAGGTCATGGAATCGATTCATATAGTCTCCTTGGTTTTTGTGATGACGTATTGTGATGGAATCAAATGATGCGTGATGCGTGATGCGTGATGGCTGGCTCAACTCGCCCCAGTGGCACGCTTGGCCACTTGATGACGAATCATGGTCAGCGCCTTGTCGGCCATGATGGCTTTGGGCGCGGTATGGCTGCCACGTCGAACCGCCGCATGCTGTGCCTCCACCATGGCTTTGTCTTCCGAGAACGCCATCATGATGTTGTCGTACACGGTTTGTGTCATGGTCGGGTCTTGCACGTCAAAGTTGCGCCAGTGCACCCAGAAATAGTGCGTGTGGTCACCGTCTTGCGGCGTGAGTGCTGCAATGTGGTGAAACTCGATGGCACCTTCACGGGTACCATGGGCTTTCTCCCGCGCACCGGTCCCCGTGGGGGCTGAGCCGGAATCCAGTGACATCACGGCTGGCAGATGCCAGCGAAAGCAATGCCAGGCGTCGACATTGCCCTTGAAGTTCCCCACGCTTTGATGAAAGCGCGAGGCCGGCACATCCACATACCAGCGATCAGTGAGCACCCCATCGGCCAAGGGTTTGACCTCGGTGGCAAAAGCAGCCTGTTCCACGGCGCCCACGGTGTTGGGGTGTACAAAAGGCAAGTGGCCAAAGTCCAGCAAGTTATCCGCCACCAGGCCCATGTGTGCCTTGACATGGAGATAGCCGCGCGAAGGGGCCCAGCGCGGGTCTGAATGCCAGGGCGCGTCCATCACCTGCGATGGGTCAGCCAAGGTGGCGTTCCCCATCCAGACCCAGATGAAGCCGTCTTTCTCCACCAGCGGATAGTGCTTCACACACATATTGGGATGACCCGCAGGCTGCGCCGGGATTTCCGCGCATTGACCCGTCACCGAAAACTTCACCCCATGGTACATGCAGCGAATGCCACCCGACTCGATCCGTCCCATCGACAACGGTGCCAGGCGATGGGCGCAGCGGTCTTCCAACGCCACGGCCTGCCCCTCGGGCGTACGAAACAGCACCAGGTCATCCCCCAGCACGGTGCGGGCCAAGGGCTTGTCAGAGGTGACCTCATGAGGCCAGGCCACCACGTACCAGGCATCGCGGATAAAAAATTTCTCGGGTGTCAGTTCGGACATCAAGGACTCTCTGGTTGGTTAGGCTGTCAATCAGCAAAGACGACGATCAAGCGAAGGGCTCACCACTCGCCGATGATCACGCCACCCGCAGCAGCCGGGGTAGCGCGCTTCATGATGGCTTCGTCGGAGATCGTCACGCGGTTGCGACGGTGGCGCATCCAGTCGAAGATCCAGCCCAGGTGCTCATCACGCGTTTTGGCATGGCCCGGGTCGCGGCCGAGGTCATGAAATTCTTGCGGGTCGTTGTACAGGTCAAAGAGCTGCGGTGGCAGACCGTCGTAGTGGATGTACTTGTATCGATCACTGCGGGCCATCACCATGCGCGCCTGATGCGGCTTCAAATTCAGGCGACGCGCGGCGCCGTAAATGGCGTAATCCAGTTCGGACACCGCCACCTCGCGCACGGAGGTGGATGTCCCTTCCAGCAAAGGACGCAGTGAATGCCCTTCCAGCCAGTGACTGGGCAGAGGCTGTTTCATGGTGTCCAGGAACGTCGGCACCAGATCCACTGCCTCCACCAAGGCCTGACTGACAGTACCATGGGTTTGCGGCGCTGAAGGATCGGACACGATCATGGGGATGCGCACCCCTTGCTCATACATGAACTCCTTCTCGCCCAGCCAGTGGTCGCCCAGGTAATCGCTGTGGTCGGCGGTGAAGACAATCATGGTGTTGTCCATCAGGCCGCGCGCCTGCATGAAGTCAAACAGACGGCCCAGGTAATCGTCGACCTGTTTGACCAGGCCCATGTAGGCCGGGATCACGTTGTGGCGATCGGCGTCGCGTGAAAACGCCTGGCCTTCGGGGTGCAAACGAAAACCCTCATACACCGGGTGATCGTTGTGACGTTCATGATCTGCACGGATCGGCGCCTGAATGTCTTCACGTCCATACATGTTGTGATAAGGGGCCTGCACAATGTAGGGCCAATGGGGCTTGATGTAAGACAGGTGCAGCAGCCAGGGTTTGTCACCCTGCTCGGTCATGAAGTCCATGGCGCGACGCGTCATGTAGGCCGTTTCGCTGTGCTCGTCAGGTGCACGTGTGGGGCGATGCGCGTGACGGTAATACCACCCGCTGGCCAGCTCGCCGTTTTCGTCCACGCCCGCATTGGCCCAGGTGTGCCAGGGGTTGGCGCCGTCCATGCCATGGGAACGCAAGTACTCGTTGTAAGCCAGTTTGGGATCCACCTTGCTGTCGGGATGAATGCCGTCGTCACGCTCATAGGGCTCAAAACCCGCTTCGGCCGCATACCGCCCCTGCTCGCTCTCCGGACTCAGCACCAGACGGCTGAGGCCATCGCGGTCGGCATACATATGCGTTTTACCCACCACGGCCACTCGCATGCCGCTTTGGCGCAAATGATCGCCCAGTGTTTGTTCACCCAAGGGCAAGGGAATGAAGTTCCAGGTGGCGCCATGAGAAAACACATAACGCCCTGAATAAAACGACGCCCGCGAGGGACCGCAGTTGGGCGATTGGCAATAGGCCCGATCAAAGCGCACGCCGCGTTGTGCGATGCGATCGATGTTGGGCGTAGCCAAGGTTCGATGGCCATAGCAGGACAGGTAATCGGCCCGCAGTTGGTCACACATGATGAAAAGAATATTTTTGACCTGACTCATTTCAATGCTTTCACGGATTCAGTGCACATTGGTTCATGTGGCACAGTTAAATCGTCACGCCGCCATCCACGCCCATCACCTGTCCGGTGATGTTGGCGGCCGCGGCCGAGCACAAAAAAGCCACCAGATCCGCCACATCTTGTGCGGACTGCGGGCGTTGCATGGGCACGTGTTGACGCACACGTTCTTCAAACACAGCCTCACCAGAGTCTGCCTGCGCATGCACGGCCATCACCTCACCCAACTGCGCCCAAAGCGGTGTCCAGATGAAACCCGGGCACACCGCGTTGACGCAGACATGGTGTGGAGCCAACTCACGGGCCAACACCTTGGAGAGGGAAATCAGTGCGGCCTTGGACACACTGTAAGGTGGCATGTAAGCTGCCGAGATCACCCCGGTAATGGACGAGATATTGACGATACGCCCCTGCGTGGAGCGCAACAGCCATTCACGCGCGGCTTGACACACATGCACCGCCCCCTTGAGGTTGATGGCCAATGCCCGGTCCCAGTCGGCTTCCGTGTTGTTGGTGAAAGGCATGCCCGGTGCGGACGCCACACCGGCGCTGTTGATCACCAAATCCAATTGTCCTTGGGAATTTCCCCAGGCAGCCACCGCTGCTTTGACGGGCTCGGCTTGCGACACATCGCAGGCCAGCGCCTGGGCCTGCCCCCCTTGTTGAAGGATGTGATTGACGGTGCGCTGTGCGGCGTCCTGATGAAGATCCAGAACCGCCACACGGGCCCCAAGTGCCGCCAGCGTCAACGCAATGGCTTCACCCAGCCCGGCACCCGCCCCCGTGACCAGGGCCACACGCCCGTCCAGCCGCAGGCGATCAGCCAGTGATGCAGGGCCGGCTGTCATCAGAAAAAGATTCCCAGATTTTTCTGCGTCACCACCGACTGGTCCAGAATGATGTCACGACGACAGATCTTCCAGCCATCGCCCTCGGGCCGCAAGGTATCTTCACGATAACCGCTGAACATCTCGTAGTCGTACTCCAGATGCGAACGGTAGATGAGGAAATTGCTGCGCACGCGAACCTCGCCGTTGGGCATCTGTTCCATGATCTCCACATTGGTCACCAGATGCCGCGTGCGCGAGGGCGGTGTCTCGGCCCACGCCATGCCGGTGGCCAGGCGCTTCACTCGGTTGCTCAGGCTGGTTTTGTTGTCATCAAAGTGAGCAACCTCGCCAAAGCGGCTGATCTCCTTGCCCAGATCACGTCCTATGCGGTTGGTCACCACCGGCATCCAGTAGCGCACATCGTCGGTGAACAAATCCACCCAGTCGGTCAGATGGTGGTCGTCCATCAGTCGCGCCTCCAGGCTGAAAAAGGCCTGAATCTTGAACCATAAGGCCATGTCGTGCACGGCCGTTTGCTTGCTCATGCCGACTCCTTGGAAGCACAGGATTTGCGGGACATGTCGGGCACCGAGGGCGGTGTGTCGTCGTCCATCATCTGCGCCCAATGCTGATAGAAACCGCGCTGGTTGATCTCGGATTGAAAGCGCCCCAATCGGCCACGGATGTCTGGATGAATAATGCGGGGATCCTCGATCTCGTCACCCAGGCCCATCTCCAGGTTTTGCGGGTAACGGGTGGCCACATAGCC
>VEQI01000280.1 GCA_018883305.1 Limnohabitans sp.
GGTCTGATAGGGCTTACCCATCACCCGCACCACGAAGCCGGCAAAGGGAGCTGGCAACGCGCATTGGCTGACCTGATACGTTGAGAGCTTGAGTTGCGCTTCCGCCTTGGCCACCTGTGCTGCTGCTGTGGTCACTTCAATCTCAGACGCTGCGTCCATGGCCTTGAGCCGGATCTTGGCTTCCAAGGTTTCACTGGCCGCGGTCAATTCAGATTGCGCGATCTGGGCCTTAGCCTCGTTCTCGGTGCAGTCGAAGCGCAGAATGACCTCGTCCTTGTCAAAGCGTGTGCCGACTCGGGAGGGGATTTGCTGGATGAGGCCCACGATGGGGCTGGAAATGATCGTCTCGGTTTCAGCCCAGGCTTGAACCAATATGCGATCCTCAGGGGCAACCTGTCGACCCCCCGGCGCATTCTGCTGAGCCATGGCACAGGTCATCATGACCCCACCCACCAACGCCGCCAGAGCCTGGCCGCTCTGCCCCCACCTGCCATTGCGCTTCATTGTCTGTCCGTCACGCACGATAAACCTGGATTCTTGATAGAAACACATGGATCGACAATCCTTCGAACGAAGGAATGCGCCCTCCAAATCTTCATCCAGATCGAGCTTGCAGGCAGCGGCGCCAGCCAGGCATTGATAAGATCATTCGCACCCATCCGTCTTTCGTTGGATCGCATTCATCACCGGCGCCACTGCGCTAACGCCCCGCCCATGCTGCTACTGGATATCTACCACGTACAGACGGCCTTTCTGATTGCCGCCATGGTGTTCACCATCATGCCGATGATCACCTGGTTCTCTTTGCTGCGTGAAAAATCTCGCGCCGTCAACGTGTGGACCGCTGGCAGTCTGGTCACCAGTGTCGGGCTCTACCTGATTGGCCTGCGCGACCAGATTCCAGACCCGGTCTCTTATGGCGTGGGAGTGATCTTTACCTTGCTGGGTAATGCCTTGCACTTGCAAGCGCTGAACATGGAGGATGGTGCCAGACATCGTGGATGGCCATGGCTGATCGCAGCCCTGGCCATCGGATGCATCAAGGAGTGGGTCCGGGTGGAAAATCCCGACACTCAGGCTCATTTTTTGCTGGGCTATGGTTGCTTGATCATCATTTGGTCGCAAAGCACTTATTACGCCTGGCACGTCAGTCAAACGGAACAATCGCTCGCGGGTAAGTGGCTGGCTGGCATGCATGTGATTGCTGTGCTCACTTTTGCTTGGCGGTTCACACGTGCATGGTTGGGGGTGACGCACGGCAATGCCATCGAACAAGGCTTTGACGGCGTGATGGTCACGTTGACCGTGATTTTTATATCCATCATCAGCAACGTCGCCATCATTGGCCTTTATTTGGAGCGAGCACAAGCACGCGCCCTACAAGGCGAGATCGATCGAGAGCGTCACCGCATCAATGCGGAACTGACCAATGACATTGCGGCCCTGGACCGCCAGCGCAGCATGGGTGAATTGGCCGCCAGCCTGGCACATGAATTGGGTCAACCCATCACTGGCCTGCTGATGGACAGCGGTTCGATGCAACACGCCTTGCGGCGTTCGCCCTTACGGCCGCAGGAATTGCATCAGATTGTGCTCAGCATGGAAGAACAGGCACAACGGGCCAGCCAGATCCTCAAGGGCATCCGAGGGTTTATGCAACCAGCCACCACACAATTTGTACCGGTGGATCTTCTGGCTGTGGTCCACAGTGTGCGCCAAATTCTGGGGCCGGTGATTGCGGATAAGGGAATAGGCATTTCAGTATCCAGCCAAGGGGCAACTGTGCCCATCCTCGGCGATTTTGTGCAGCTGTCGCAAGTCTTGCTCAACCTGATGCGCAACTCAATCCAGGCGCGTCGTCCCCAGGAGAGACTTCACCTGCATGTACAGGTTGACTACGCGAACGATGTAGTCCGGCTCACACTTGAGGACAATGGACAAGGCTTGAACGATGAGCAACTGGCGCAATTTGGTGAGCCGTTCTGGACCACCAAACCCGATGGTCTGGGGATTGGTGTGGCCATTTCACATCGCATCATGGCCTTGCACCGAGGAACCCTGACAGCGAATCGACCAGATGTCGGACCTGGCTTGCGCGTGGTGTTGACCTTTCCTCGGCCTTGAGATTCAGTTGGAGACGCCCAACTCCATCAACTGAGAAAGCGTGCGGACGCCCAATTTCTGCATCACCGATGACTTGTACTGTTTGGCGGTTGGCAATGAAATACCCATCGCATCCATGATTTCCGCATTGCTCATACCCTTGAGCAAGAGCTGGAAGACTTCGCGCTCGCGGTTGGTCAGGGCACGCATGGCCTCTTGAGCGCGCGCCTGCGCAGTGAGCGATTTCATTTTTTGGGCGTCTTTATCCATGCCAGCAGCCACGGCTTGTAACAACTCATCCACGCTGAAAGGCTTGACCAGAAAATCTGCCGCACCCAGTTTCATGGCGTCAATGGTTTGTTGGACGGTGCTCTCACCGCTGATGTAGATCACGGGACGCAAGCGACCACGTTTGAGGAGTTCAGCGTGCATTTGTACACCGCTCAGTTCGGGCATGCGCATGTCCGTGACGACCACGGCCGGCACGGTCTCACTCATGTGGTCCAAAAACTGATGTGCATCCGCCCAGGTGTTGACCGTGTAACCCTCATTGAGCAAGACACGGCTGAGGCTTTCACGCAAAAAGGCGTTGTCCTCAACCAGATCAATATGCCCTCGCCCCATACTGCTGTTCACACTGGCCTCCGCGCTTCAACCCACCTCGATTCATTATGACGAAAAAGGCCTGGATTGACGACCCAGGCCTGTCACGTTCTATCCAATGGCTCGCGCGATATCACGCGACCCATCCAGTCACTCACTGCTCAGGGATTGAGGTTGGCAATCCACTCGCGCAGATGGCCCACATTGGCCGTCACCGCCGCCTCCCCCATGGCGCCGTAGGTGGCCTCACGAGGCTCCGCGGGCAAGGTGGCGGTGTATGAAGCATTGGACTTACCAACTTCACTCAGCACCACTTCACCCTTGCGCAAACCCTTGGCGGCTTCGGTCATGCGCAGACTGACTTGCAGTTTCAACGCATCTTGATGATCCTGGTGAATCACATCAAAACCACCGCGGGTCAACCCCTGCGTCACGCCAGTCACCAGTGCCTGACCCGTTTTGTCAGCGTCCAGATACAGGCGCACTTTGGGGCGCGCGCCCGCCTTGGCCAGCAAAGGCGTGGGCAGCTGCTTCTCGGCTTGCGCCAGGGAAGCGCCCACGCGTTGCGCCACCTCGGCCACCGTGGCGTTGTCAAAGTCGCCGAAGTCAAAGTCCTGGCCCAGCGAATGCTGGATACGGGCATAAGCAGCCTGCGCGTTGGCATAGGCAATCGCACGCTGATACTTGGACACCGCGGAGCGTGCCGTGGCGCGCACCAGTTCCAACTCGGTCTCGGCCTTGCTGGTCACACCGGACTTGGCCACTGAGGCCACACGGGCATCCACTTCCATGCTCTTTTGCGCCAGATCCAGGTCGCTCTTGGCCAGCCCATAGCGCAAGGCCGCAATGCGGGTCTGCGTCATGATGGCCATGGACAAGGCCTGGCGACGTGCATCATCCACATCTTGCTGGCGCTCACCGGCTTTGGACACCGCTGGCGCACTCAGCACACGCAGCAAATTCCAGGACGCGCGTGCCGAACCTTCCACCCAGTCGTTGTTGTAGAGCAGTGCATTGCTGTCGTACTGTTTGCCCAGGCCCAGTGTCAGGTTGGGAAAGGCCTGCATCAATTGACGACGTGTCTCATCGGCGGAGATGCGCTTGCGGTAATCTTCTTCGCGCAACTCGGGGCGATTCATCAGCGCCGTGTCTTCCAGCAAGGCAATGTTGGTCGGCAGCGGGTTGAGTGTCTGTTCTGGCAAATCCACCAGCGTGAACTGTGTGGTGGGCGCGGACATCAGGGCAGCCAGTTCGGCCTTGGCAAAGTCCAGCTCCTGGCGGCGAGTATTCAGCAGCGCCACCGCATCCACCAGGGAACGCTGATAGGCCAGTGCCGTCTGCACCGGCATGGCACCGCGCGACTCCGCCGCGCGCGACTGCTCGATGGCCGTTTCGGCCTGCTTCATCACGGTTTCGGCTTCACCCGCCAAGCGTTGTGCGGCCAGGGCCCGCATGAAGGCATAACGCGCATCATGCACCGTGGTTTGAATGACCCGGCGTCGACGCTCCTGAGAAATCAGGAATTCGTCCGCACGCTGCTTGGCACGGTAATAGGAAACCCCGAAATCCAGCACGTTCCAGCTGAATTCCACGGAACGCAGCTTGTGCCCCATTTCAGACGAAGTGGAGTAACTGCCCGGAGTCTGAGTCACGCTGGAGGGCGTGGCCCCCTGCCCCTGGTTGGCAAACATCCAGCTGGTACCACCCGAATAGTTGTTGCGGTTCATGTACCCTGCCCCGGCCACCAGGTTGGGCAACATGTCGTACTGGGCCACGTCGCGCAGTTGACCATTGACGGCCACTTCCATCTTTTTGAGTCGCAGATCCAGGTTGTATTTGAGTGAACGGGCAATGGCCTCATCCATGGTGATGGGGGCTGCGATGGGTTCTTGTTGATCGAACATCTTCACGCGGTCGATGCTGGCTCGATCGCGCACACGCTTGTCC
>VEQI01000281.1 GCA_018883305.1 Limnohabitans sp.
TTTGCAGGCCGACTGGTCGACCTGGATCCAGACCTCAAAGTGGGTCAATGGCTTTCGAAAAAAGAGCGCATCGGCTTGTTGGTGCGCGACGATGGCCGCTGGCTGGTGGAAAGCTGGCTCGAAGAAGACGATGTGCGCCGCATCGCTGTCGGCGACTCGGCCTTGTTCATCACCGACTCGGCATCGGGCCCTGCCTTGCGCTTGCGGGTCAGCGCGATCGACCAAGACTCTTCACGCCAACTGCCTCGTGCCGAGTTGGCCTCGCAACTCGGAGGGCACATCCTCACCCGAGAAAAAATGGGGCAACAATACCCCGAGCGCGCCATCTACCGTGTGGTGCTGGCCACGCAGGAACCACCCGGCGCCTTAAATACGCGCTCCTGGCGCGGCAAGCTCACCATCCAAGGCGAGTGGGAGCCACCGCTTTGGCGATACGTGCGGCAGGCGATGGCCGTGCTGATCCGCGAATCGGGGTTTTGAAATGACGGTTTGATGACCACGCCCCCAAGCTTCTTGGACTAAGATGCATCATGTGACAGTCCCGCGTTCGCCCATGCACGACAAAATTGCCCCCAAGATCAAGAAGACCTCGCAGTCTCGCTCAGATCTGACCAAGGAAAATATTCTGCAAGCTGCGGAGACCTTGTTTGATGAAAGTGACCCTGCCCATCTGAATGCCCGTCAGCTGTCTGCCAAGTCAGGCTATGCGCTGGGTACGCTCTACTACTACCTTCACAAGGCTGAAGACGCCTTTATCCTGATGATTTTGCGGCGTCGGGAGAAACATTTTTCCCATTTGGTGGAGAAAATTGAAGGCTACCCATCAGATCAACCTCTCAAGGGGCTGTTGAACATCATCATCGATTCAAGCTTTGATGAATACAACCGCATGAACCAGCGGTCTTTTTTCATCATCTTCAAGATGATCCTTCGATTTTCCAAAAACCCCTTGGTGTTTGACGACGCCCTGTCGGTCCTGGTGCCGCCCTTCATCGAATGTCAGCAGCGCAACTTCACGGGCACATTCCGTCAGACCGAGCCGATGGAAATGCTGATGTTGCTGAAGACCTGCTTTGCCATGATCCGTCGTCCGTTTCTAGAGCAGCATGACATCGCAGGATCTCCTGAACATCGTGCCCTGGCACTGGACACCATGGAAAGACTGCTGAGTCAGCGTTGACGGCGGAACAACAGGCGCAAAAGATAGGCAGCCACCAATGCATTCACCATCAACAGCAGCCACGCACGCGGGCCCGCTGCTGGCGTCAGCATCCAGACAAATCCGCTGAGTACCATGGCTGAGGTGCCTAGTGCCACCCAAATGGACCATCGACGACCCGTCCACAGCCCGTAGGATTGAACCAGCAACAAGCTGGCCCACAAGAGACACAGCACCATGATTTGGTAGAGCAGCGGGTGATCCACCTGCGCCAACTCATGCACGAAAGGCTGAACCACCGGCCTCATCACGGGCATATCCAAATGGTCGAGGAATTGATCCAACCTTGGCGAAAAGTTCTGTGTGTCCAGTGCTTGGAGCGAAACCCCGGCAGCTCCAATCGTCACCCCACGGAACCCGCGGAAAACGGCAATGACTTTCAGATTGCGCAGGGTGCTCATGGATGAAGCGTGAAGCAGTCAATCAAGCATAGTGCTCAATCGTCCTTGATCTTGGCCTTCACAATCACTTCCGCCCACTTCTTGATTTCGGCACGAATGAAGGTGTCATATTCCTCCGGCGTGCTGCCAATCACCTCGGCCACGGTGTCCGTGATCTGCTTGTTGATGTCCGGGTTTTTCAAGACCGTTTGAATGTCCTTGGACACTTTGTCCACAATGGCCTTGGGCGTGCCACCGGGCGCCATGAAGCCAAACCAGGCCGTGATTTCAAAGTCCTTCACGCCGGCTTCAATCATGGTGGGCACATTGGGCATGCGTGGGGAGCGCTGGCGGCTGGTGATAGCCAAGGCACGCAGGTTGCCCGACTGAATGAAAGGCAGCAGCACCGGTGCGTTGTGAATAAGCAATTCAAACTGCCCCGACAAACCATCGGTGGTCATTTGCGCGCTGGACTTGTAGGGCACGCTGATCATGCTCAGGTTTTCAGCCAGGTTGAGGGACTCACCCATCAGGTGTTGTGTGGTGCCAGGTCCCGGTGTGCCGTACCGGACTTTGTCTGGATTGGCTCTGGCAAAAGCCAATACATCGCTCACCGATTTGAAAGGCGAGTTCGCCGGCACGGTCAGGAAGTTGGGGGTCTTGGTCACCAGGCTCACCGGTGCCAGATCCTTCAGCGGGTCATAGGGCAGTTTGCCAGCCATCAGGGTGACGTTGACCGCAATCGGGCCGATGGTGTTGTACAGCAGCGTGTAGCCATCCGCCGGCGCTTTGGCCACACGGTCCACACCGATGTTGCCCGCCGCGCCCACCACGTTTTCCACCACCACGTTCTGTTTCCAGAGCTCGCTCAATTTGTTGGCGACGAGTCGCACCTGCCCATCGGGGGCGCTGCCCGGTGGCGCGGGCACGATGACGCGAACAGGTTTGTTGGGCCAGTTCGTGGCTTGCGCCTGCGCCAACCCGTGCAGGCCCGCGGTCAGTCCGAGCAAACATCCAATCAGCCATTGGCGGCGAACATTGATGGTCATTGAAGTCTCCAAGTTGTTGATGTGATTTATAAAGGGGCTTTCACCCAGTCGGCCAGAACGTCCACCGTCAGGCCGAGCAGGATGAAAGAATTGCTTTTGCCATGACCGTCCAGATTGAGGCTGCCATTGACGCCTCCTTCCAGCACATTGTCAATGACGAAATTGAATGCAGGCAACAGCGGCAAATCGTAGCGCTTCACGGATGTGGCGCCTCGATGCGCATAGGCTTGCAGCACACGCTCGGGCGTGAGTTGCTGAGCCAGGGCCTCGAAGGCCTGGGCGTTGTAGGGCATCACGCAGACATTGAGCCGGTTGCCTTTGTCACCCGCCCGCGCATGGGCCACTTGATGCAGAGGCACGCTCAGGGCGGGCTTGTTGGCGGTATATGTCATGCCATCAACTCCTTCGCGACATGAACAGTACACCCCATCTTCAGCAGCCCTGGATCAATGAGATAGGACTGTGTGCGAATACGCTGCGTGGTTCTCCAGCGCACTCCGCCCCCGCCTGCCGGTCCGCAGCAATACATCGCCAAGACTTCCCGAGCCGCTTGATCAGCATCATCTTGTTGGGCCGAGGAGGCAGCCAGGCGAACACGCACATCTTGCGGCGTGGATGTGGCGTGTTGCCACAGGGTTCCGTCATCGCCATCGTGGACACTGGCCAGTCCAATGAGGTCAATACGCAATTGCACGGGCAATTGGCGCATGGCCACTCTTTGTCGCAACACCTCGGCCGCCTTGCGGGCACGGGCCACACAGTTATACCCCGCGTAGGAAATCTCCCCTTCTCCCAACCAGCCGCCATCAAAGCACACGGTCACTTTGACGGTGGCTGGTGCGGGCTTACCTCGGGTGCCCAGCACCTGCACGCGGTCTGGCCCGGCGGCCTGAATGGTGACCTGACTGAAGTCCAAGGTGACATCGGGGGTGATGTAGTGCGAAGGGTCGTGGATTTCGTACAGCAACTGTTCCTTGACAGTCTCTGGCGTCACCATGCCGCCGGTACGCAACGCCTTGGTGATGAACAGACTGCCGTCTTCATGGACTTCGGCAATGGGGAAACCAATGTTGGCCGGATCGGGCACGTCCTTGTAACCCGGGTCGTAAAAATACCCACCGGTGATCTGCGCGCCGCATTCCAACAAGTGCCCCGCCGTGGCCCCCACCGCCAAACGCTGCCAGTCATCCTGCGACCAATTGAAATGATGAATCAAAGGCGCCAGCGTGAGCGATGGATCGCCCGTGCGCCCCGTCACCACCACTTGCGCGCCCGCTTTGAGGGCTTGCACGATGGGCTGGGCGTTGATGTAGGCATTGGCAGCAATCAGTTCGCCGGCGCCCATGTCCAGGCCGGCGTCGGCCTCATACACTTGTTGCGCGTTGAGATCCAGCCCTTGAACGTCATCCCCATGCACCACGGCAATGCGTGCCTCAGGGTGCCCCAGTCTGGTAGCCAGTTTGGCGATCAGACGAGCAGCGGCAGGCGGATTGGCGGCTCCGAAATTGCCGATGATGGTGATGCCGTGCTGCAAGCATTTCACCAAAATGGGTTCGAGCAAACGCTCCAGCATGGGCTCGTAGCCACGCTCGGGGTTTTTGCGCTTTTCCAGTTGAGCCAGGGCCACGGTGCGCTCGCCCAGGGTTTCAAAAAACAGGGCGCTGGGGCCACCCCATTCAATCAGGGTGTCCACTACCGGCGCGGCGGCGTCCACCCGATCTCCGGAAAATCCGGATGCATTTCCAACACGAAAGATATGGCTCACGGCAGTAGTCTGATCCTCTTGTCCAGGGATTCACCACGGATTTCCAACGCATGGCTTCATCTGGCTGTGACGCTGTTCCGACAGGAACAGCTCGCAACAGTAACACAGGATGAGACAGGTTGACTGTCACCGTCAGGCAAAGCCCCCATCCAAAAAAGAGGCGCTCATCGGAGTCTTGCTGCCCCTTGGGTGACTAGGGCTCATGGTTGTTTTGCGGCGTACCAGCCTTGAGTAC
>VEQI01000282.1 GCA_018883305.1 Limnohabitans sp.
CGCCAATACCGATATCCGCAATGCCGTTGATCAGCACGATGTCGCCCGGGCCTGCCTCGGTGGACTGAATGCGATCCAACCCCTGGAAAGTGTGTATCTGGTTGATTCGCCCTTTGAACTGGTTGCCGTCCGGGCCTTCCATGACCAGCACATCCATGTTGGGCTTCAAGGTGCCGGCGCTGATACGGCCTACGCCGATGCGGCCCACGAAGGTGGAGAAATCGAGCGCAGAGATTTGCAGTTGCAGAGGGGCGTTGGGATCGCCCTGGTGTGCAGGCACATGCTTGAGGACCGTGTCAAACAACGCGGACATATCCGGGCCCCACTGCTCACCTGCGGCGCCTTCCGTCAAAGAACTCCAACCATTGATCCCCGAGGCATATACCACCGGGAAATCCAGTTGCTCATCATTGGCACCCAGCTTGTCAAACAAGTCGAAGGCGGCGTTGATCACCTTGTCACAGTTGGCACCCGGCTTGTCCACTTTGTTCACCACCACGATGGGCTTGAGCCCCAGGGCCAGCGCCTTTTTGGTGACGAAACGGGTTTGAGGCATGGGGCCTTCCTGCGCATCGATCAGCAACAGCACGCCGTCCACCATGGACAAGGCACGCTCGACCTCGCCACCAAAGTCCGCGTGGCCGGGGGTGTCCACGATGTTGATGTGGGTGCCTTGCCAGCTGACCGCGCAGTTTTTGGCCAGGATGGTGATGCCGCGTTCACGTTCGATGGCGTTGTTGTCCATCACCGTGTCTTCCACTTTTTCGTGGGCAGCGAAGGTGCCGGACTGACGCAGCAGCTGGTCCACCATGGTGGTTTTGCCGTGGTCGACGTGCGCGATGATGGCGATGTTACGGATTTGCTTGCTCATGGGGTCTTCCAATCAAGCCTGCATCGGGGCAGGCGCAGTTTCCAAAATCTGTTGTATTTCCAGCGGGCTCAGCAGCCGCGTGGGGATGAGTTCACCGGCCTGGACATGGGCAGTGCCCAGCAATGCCCGGGGGCGCTGGCCAAACACCCTGACGTGCGGGGCATCAGGCCATTGGCCGCGACGACGCATTCCACTGAGGAAGCGTCCCGCGTTGTCTTCGTCCAACGTGACGTCCAAGTGATCGGGCAAGAGGCATTCCACACCTTGCAGCACCGAGGTGCGTGACGCTTCAGGCATGGCCTCCAGCTGTGCCAGCGTGAGGCATTGGTCAATGCTGAAGGGGCCGGTCTGAATCCTGCGCAAGGCCGACAGGTGAGCACCACAACCCAGTGCCTCACCGATGTCTTCACCCAGGGTGCGAATATAGGTGCCTTTGCTGCAATGGACACGCAAGCGCAGGTGCGGTTCATCTCCATCCAACTGAGCGTGCACCAATGCCAGGTCATGAATGACCACATCGCGGGGCTCACGCGCCACGGTTTCACCCTCGCGGGCATATTCATACAAGGCTTTGCCATCCTTTTTGAGGGCGCTGTGCATGGGCGGCACTTGACGAATGGACCCGGTGAATTGATCCAGCACTTCCACCACCTGGCCCAGCGTGCATTGCACCGCACGTTGGGCGATCACCTCACCTTCAGCGTCCGCTGTGCGGGTCTTGAGGCCGAGGCGCACCGTGGTTTCATAGACTTTGTCCGCATCCAGGTGCTGTTGACTGAATTTGGTGGCTGCACCAAAGCACAGGGGCAACACGCCACTGGCCAACGGGTCGAGCGTTCCGGTGTGCCCCGCTTTTTCAGCACGCAACAGCCACTTGGCTTTTTGCAATGCCTGGTTGCTGGACAACCCCAGTGGCTTGTCCAGCAACAACACCCCATGCACGGCACTGCGCTGAACGCGTGTGCGCGCAGGGCGTTGGGTAGGTTGTGTGATGGATAAAGCAGGCATCAGAATAAAACGCCCTGACATGAATGGACTGGCACGGGTGTCCCGCGCCCTCCCCTTCACGCCAGCGCGTGCAGGGAGGTTCAGTCGTCTTTGGCGCGAGAGGAGACGGCCTTGGCTATCAAGGCATTGAGGTCAGCCGCACGCTCTGGTGTTCGATCAAACACAAAATGCAAGGTTGGCACGGTGTGGATGTGCAATCGCTTGAACAAGGCTGCACGCAAAAAGCCTGCGGCCTGGTTCAGGCCTTCAGAGGCCTGCGCAGGATCACCACTGAGCACGCTGAAAAACACTTTGGCGTGGGCGTAGTCCGGCGTCACTTCCACCGACTGCAATGTGACCAGGCCCACACGCGGGTCTTTGACCTCGCGCGCGATGAGCTCGGCCAGATCGCGCTGGATCTGGTCGGCCACCTTGAAACTGCGGTTGGGTGAAGATGACTTTCGCATAAGCGTCTTGCGTCAGGCCCGCCAGGGGCCTGGCATCACAGGGTACGAGCCACTTCCTTGATCTCGAAGAACTCCAGCTGATCGCCTTCGACGATGTCGTTGTAGCCCTTGATGTTGAGACCGCACTCGAAGCCTTCCTTGACTTCACGGGCATCGTCCTTGAAGCGTTTGAGGCTGTCGAGTTCGCCGGTGAAGATGACCACGTTGTTGCGCAGCAAGCGCAGCTTGGCGGTGCGGCGCACCACACCCGAGGTGACCATACAACCCGCGATGGAGCCGATCTTGCTGACGCGGAACACCTGACGGATCTCCGCGTTGCCGATGACTTCTTCCTTCTTGTCCGGCGTCAACATGCCCGACATGGCGGCCTTGAGGTCATCCACCGCGTCATAGATGATGTTGTAGTAGCGAATCTCGACGCCATTGCCTTCGGCCAGCTTGCGCGCACCGGCGTCGGCGCGCGTGTTAAAGCCGATGATGACAGCCTTGGAGGCAATCGCCAGGTTGACATCGCTTTCGCTGATACCGCCCACGGCCGTGTAGACCAGCTGCACCTTGACCTCGTCGGTGGAGAGCTTGAGCAGTGACGCGGCCAGCGCTTCCTGAGAGCCTTGCACATCCGCCTTGACGATGATGGGCAGGGTCTTGACCTCGCCAGAGGTCATCTCGCTGAACATGTTCTCCAGCTTGGCGGCTTGCTGCTTGGCCAGCTTGGTGTTGCGGAACTTGCCGGCGCGGTAGGTGGCAATCTCGCGGGCACGACGTTCGTCGGCCATGACCATGAATTCATCACCAGCTTGCGGCACTTCCGTGAGACCTTGAATTTCCACCGGAATGGAGGGACCCGCGGACTTGATCGGGCGGCCATTCTCACCCAGCATGGCGCGCACGCGGCCGTAGTTTTGACCCGCCAGCACCACATCTCCCGTGTTCAAGGTGCCGGACTGCACGAGGATGGTCGCCACCGGGCCACGGCCCTTGTCCAGCTTGGCTTCAATGACCAGACCTTTGGCCATGGCATCCACCGGCGCCTTGAGTTCAAGCACTTCTGCTTGCAGCAGCACTTGCTCCAGCAGGTTGTCGATGCCTTCACCCGTCTTGGCGGACACGGGCACGAAGGGCGAGTCACCGCCGAATTCTTCGGGGACCACTTCCTCGGCCACCAGTTCGCCGCGCACGCGGTCGGGGTTGGCATCGGGTTTGTCAATTTTGTTGATGGCCACGACGATGGGCACACCTGCGGCCTTGGCGTGCTTGATGGCTTCCTTGGTCTGGGGCATCACGCCGTCGTCAGCCGCCACCACCAGGATGACGATGTCGGTGGCCTGTGCACCACGGGCACGCATGGCGGTGAACGCCTCGTGACCCGGCGTGTCCAGGAAGGACACCATGCCACGCGGGGTTTCCACGTGATAGGCACCAATGTGCTGGGTAATGCCACCTGCTTCACCCGCCGCCACTTTGGCACGACGGATGTAGTCCAGAAGCGAGGTCTTGCCGTGATCGACGTGACCCATGACGGTGACCACCGGTGCACGAGGCAAGGCCTCGGACTGGTGTTGCGAGGATTCCTCCTCGGTGAAGGCCTCGGGGTCGTCCAGCGCAGCGATGATGGCTTTGTGGCCCATTTCCTCGACCACGATCATGGCCGTGTCCTGGTCCAGCGGCTGGTTGATGGTGACCATCTGCCCCAGCTTCATCAACTGCTTGATGACCTCGGAAGCCTTGATCGCCATCTTGTGGGCCAGCTCGGCCACGGTAATGGTTTCGGGCACATGCACTTCAATGATGCGTGCTTCTGCCGGTGCGGCCTGAATTTGCACCTCGTCACGGCCACCCCGGTCCTTGCGTCCACGCGGACCGGAGCGCCAGGCATTGCCACGTCCACCCGCGCCGGTATCGCCACGGGTCTTGATCTCTTTCTTCTTGGACTGGTCATCCGCCCAGCTGGAAGACAGCTTGGCGCTCTTGACTTCCTTGCCCTCTTTGGGCGAGGTGGAGCCAGGGCGCGGGCCATTGCTGGTGGGCGCCGCCGTGGTGGTGCCCGCCGGCTTGTGCAGCGTGCCTTTGATGTTGCCCTTGGCATCCGTCGCGGGCTTGGTTTCTTCAGGCTTCTTGGCCACCAGCACGCGCTTGGGCGCGTTCATCATGTTGCGAATGGCCTCGGCTTCAGCCAGGGCCTTGCGGCGGCGTTCATCCAGATCTCGGGCGCGGGCGGCATCGGCATCAGCCTGTGCCTTGGCCTCGGCGGCTTTGGCTTCGGCGGCTTTGGCTTCATCTGCCT
>VEQI01000283.1 GCA_018883305.1 Limnohabitans sp.
GTTTTGCTGGAACGGGGTGACGGGGATGGTTTGGTAGTGGAGCATGATGGGAGTGTCAGGTTCGTGTGCGGCCAGCGACAGCTCTCGCCAGCACTTCAGCCTTGTATTGTGTACCCGAGATCGAACGAAGGTCGGCACGCCAGACCACTGCCGAAGTTCACACCACCTTGCACACCGCCATCGCCGTGGCCACGTCCTTGCCATCCTGGCGCAACGTACCCATCACATGGCACACATCGCGACCGCGCCGCAGCATGGTGGCTTCGGCCTGAATGATCCCCACGTTGGCCGGGCGCAGAAATGAGACCTGCAGACTCAAGGTGGCCACGCCCTGACCCGCGGTCAGGGTGGCATCCACCAGGCTGGCGGTCACGTCATCCAACATGGCACTCAGCATGCCGCCTTGCACTGTGCCGGCCGGGTTGCGGAAGTCGTCACGCCCTTGATAGCGGGCACGCAGGCTCCCTGCGGCTGCATCGACGAATTCCACCTCACCGCCCAGCAAGGTGAGCACGGGTGTGCGGGCCACCTCGCCGCGCAACATGCGGCTGAAGTAGCCTTGCGGGTCAGCCGTGTTGAATGAGGCTTCGCTCACGCGTCGTCCCGGATGCCGTTGCGCAGCGTGCCGATGGCGTCCACCACGATCTCGCAAGTGTCGCCCGGTTTCATGAAGATCTGCGGGTTGCGCTTGTTGCCCACGCCACCCGGTGTGCCGGTGACGATCACATCGCCGGCGGACAAGGGCGTGAAAGTGGAAATGTAGGCAATCTGGCGCGGAATGCTGTGGATCATTTTGTCGGTGGTGGTGTCTTGCAGCACCTGGCCATTGAGCACGGTTTGCAGTCGCATCACGCGGTTGGGGGCAATCTCGTCCGAGGTCACCATCCAGGGACCAAAGCCACCGGTCTTGTAGAAGTTCTTGCCCGGCGTCCATTGCGTGGTGGCCACTTGCCAGTCGCGCACCGAACCGTCGTTGTAGCAGCTGTAGCCGGCGATGTGGTTCCAGGCGTCTTCTTCCTTGATGCGGCGACCGCCTTTGCCGATGATGATGGCGATCTCGGCCTCATAGTCCAGGCGATGCGATTCGGCTGGACGCAGGATGTCCTGGCCGTGGGCCACTTGAGACTCGGGCAGACGCAGGAAGATGGTGGGCACTTCGGTGATTTCGCGGCCGGTCTCGCGCACGTGTTCGCCATAGTTCAGGCCGATGCAAAAAATCTGACCCGGGTTGGGGATCACCGGCAGCAAGGTGAGTTGCGAGAACTTCAGCGTGGGCGAGTGGGCACTGGCGGCCTGGGCGGCAGCGGCGAACAGGTTCTTGGCGATCAGGGTTTTGAGGTCGGGTGCCTGTACGCCCAGAATGGGCATGAGGTCAAGCACGTCGTCACCTAGGACGACGCCATATGAGGCGGTGCCGTTGTGCAGGAAGCTGATGAGTTTCATGAGAAGGCTTTCAGTGAAGTGGAGTGAAGAATCAGGGAGGAGAAAGAAGACGCGCCAGTGACATCAGCGCAGTCGTGAACAAATGTCCGTGGCGGCGCGCTGCAACAGTGGCACGAGTTTAGAGGGTTCGATCATGGCCATGCGTTGCACGGCGCTCACCAGTGACAAGGCGCCGATAACGCGGCCATCGAAGGCCAGCAAGGGTACTGCCATCGCGCTCAGAGAGGACTCCAACTCGCCGTTGGAAAAATAAAAACCGGCTTTGCGGATGCGGCTGAAGTAGCGTCGAAACTCTGGCCACGTTGTGGGCAGTCCGGCTGCCGCAATCTCCGGTCCATGCGCATCCATGAGCTTGTGCAGCGTCCCCGTGGGCAACTGCGCCAGGATCACCTTGGGGGCGGCCCCCAGGAACAGTGGGCGTGGGCGGCCACGGCCATAGCTCAGGTCTGCGGGTACAGAGCTGTATTCGCGATGGGTGTCCAGCACCTGCGTGCCCAGCAAGCTGGAGACCACGCAGTCAAAGCCGGTCAACGCGACCAACTCCTTCATGAAAGGAATGCCATGCTGCAGCACGGGGTCAGACTGCCGGATGAAATGGTCCAGCACGATGATGCGCGGCCCCAGCGTGACCTGGGCGTCGCCTGCGCGTTGCAGCAAACCGGCGTCGGTGAGCATCTTCACATACCGATAGCCGGTGGGCAGCGAGACCTGCAAAGCCTCGCTGATTTCGTCTGCGGTCCAGTGCAGGCGCTGCTCGGTGAACAGGTCCAGCACACCGAGCATGCGTGCGAGGCTGGAGTCAGCTTTGTCACTCATGGTGGGTGTTTCAAGCGGACACGGGCACCGGCTTGCAGAGATCAGGTAGCAGCCTAGAAACGGTGTCCAGATCCGCAGCGGTTCGCGCCACGCCCATGACGTACCGATCTGGGCGCAGCATCACGGCTTGCACGTCGTGTTCGGACAACCAGGTATGCAAGGCTGCGCTTTCATCCGTGACTTGCACCACGCCGTGCGCTTGCCAGCGCACACGCGTGTCGGCACTCACCTTGGAGAGCACGCTGGCATGACCCAGCACCGCGAAGTGCGATCCCACCAAGGCGTCCAGGCGTCGACCATCGCTCAGCAGTGGTTGGGGAAACACGCGCCCCACCACCTCGGCATCGCCGTGCCAAACGCCCGGGCCCAGTCGAGGTGCGGGAAACTGGAACATTTCAGGTTGCCCGGCCTTGAACTTGGCATCACGTTGGCGTGCGGCTTCAGGGTCGGTGGTCTGGATGATGTCGCCCAGCCGAACCGCCAGATCGATGAAGGCGCGCACATGCGGTGCGCGTTCGCTTTCATACGTGTCGAGCAAATCGTCACCCGCACGCCCTTGCAACACCGCCTCCAGTTTCCAGGCCAGGTTGGCCACATCGCGGATGGCGGCACACATGCCCTGGCCCAGGAACGGCGGTGTTTGATGCGCAGCGTCACCGGCCAGCATCAAGCGGCCCTTGCGCCAGCCTTGGGCAATCACGGAGTGAAAGGTGTAGATGACCGCGCGTTCGATCTCCGCTTGCTCCGGGGTGACCCAGCGACTGACCAGTTTCCACAGCGTATCGGGTTGCACCAATTGTTCAGGGTCGTCGCCTGGCATCAGCATGATTTCCCAGCGGCGCCGGTTGCCCGTGACATTGCAGTAGGTCATGGGGCGCGCCGGATCGCAATGCTGCACGGTGTGGTCGGGCAGACCGGGCACGTCCGTTTTGAGTCGGACATCAAACACCAGCCACGGTTGGTGCAGGCCCAGGTCCAGCACAGTGGTGCCCAGCACCTTGCGCATGAGTGAGCGGGCGCCATCGCAACCCACCACATAACGGGCACGCAGCGTTTTGGACTGGTTTGTTTCCAGATCGGTGACCTGCAAGGTGGCGTGGGCCTGACCGTCTTCGATGGACATGACCTCATGCCGGATCAGGACCTGCACCTGGGGAAAGCGACGCAAGCCCTGGCGCAGCAGGGTCTCCAGTTCAGGCTGGTGAAAGTAGTGGTTGTTGGCACAGCCGTGCGGGCCATTCAGGCTGGTGCCAGCACGGATCAGCAAGGTTTCACCAGCGGCGTTGTCAAAGTGCATGCCCTTGAGGCCCGGACGTGACATGGTTTCGATCTCGGGCCGCAGGCCGGCGGTTTCGAACACGCGCATGACTTCGCCGTCAAAGTGGATGGCGCGTGGCAAGGGATAAATCTCGGCCTCACGCTCCAGCACCACCACCGACAGATTCAACTGCCCCAGCAAGTTGGCCAGCGTGGCGCCGGCCGGGCCATAGCCAATGATGGCCACATCCACCAGGGGCTGGCTCATGCGCGATACCCCATCAGCTGCTCCATGTCGGCAATCCACTCGGCACGGCTGCGAAAGCGTGGGCGGCTGCGCGCCAGCGCTTCGGCCGCGGCCATGACCTGCGCATCGCTTTGGCTCAGATCGATGGGCTCGCGCAAAGGTTGTTCGCAATACCAGGGCATGTCCACGAACACCTCCAGGCGGTTGCCCTCGGGGTCACGGAAGTAGATCGAGACCGCGTTCCCGTGCGTGGCGGACACCAGCTCGGTGACATCGGGGTCTGCCGCGACGCGACGGTGCATTTCGCGCAGCGTGGCCAGGTCCGGCACCCGCAGCGAGATCTGATTGATGATGCTGAAGCTCAAATCCGCTGGCCGACCGGTGGCCAGCACGATCTGATGGTGCTCGCTCGGATCACGGCTGAGAAAGATCAGCTGGACCGGGCCCAGGTCGCCACGGTCAGTCTCGAAAAAGCACATCACGTCTTTGTAAAAACGGGTCATGCGTGCCAGGTCGCGCACGTAAAAGCCCATGTGGCTGAACACGAGCGAGTGGCGCTGGGCGAGAGGGCGGGTCATGGCGTCTCCTGTCGAGGTGAGATCTGTGCCTATGACAGATCTGTCAGAATTGAAATATTATGCTTGAATTATCGTATTTTGACAAAAAGCAAAAAACATTTCAGAATTCAGTCCCAGTCGACCTTGACGGTCGTCAAACCTGTTCACCCCTTGCTCACCTCATCACCATCACGGAGACAACCATGATCGTTCAACGCCGCATTGGTCTGACCTTGGCCGCCCTCGCTCTGGCGGGCTTCTCTAGCCTGGGATCAGCCCAGGAC
>VEQI01000284.1 GCA_018883305.1 Limnohabitans sp.
GTTGTGCTCGACCTTCATGGGACAATTGTCGCGTTCCACTTCTATGCACCTACGCCACTGCCATGCCCTCTTTTGACACCGTCTGCGAAGCCAATCTCGTCGAAGTCAAGAACGCGGTCGAGAACGCGGCCAAGGAAATCGCCACCCGGTTTGATTTCAAAGGAACGTCTGCCGCCCTCGAACTCAAGGACAAAACCATCACCCTTTTCGGCGACGCCGAGTTTCAACTGGTGCAGGTGGAGGACATCCTGCGCAACAAGTTGACCAAACGCAACGTGGATGTGCGTTACCTGGATCCGGGTGAGGTACAAAAAATCGGCGGCGACAAGGTCAAGCAGGCCGTGCAGGTGCGCAATGGCATTGACAGTGACAACGCCAAGAAAATCCAGCGCCTCATCAAGGACAGCAAGCTCAAGGTGCAGGCGGCCATTCAAGGCGATGCGGTGCGAGTCACGGGTGCCAAGCGAGATGACCTGCAAGCGGCCATGGCACTGATCCGCAAGGAACTGAATCAGTTGCCGCTGAGTTTCAACAATTTCCGCGACTGAGTCGCCCACCGCTCGGAGCCCTGCGGCGTCAAGCGATGCGCAGGCCTCAGTTCGATGAAGGCGGCGTCTGCGGGTTGGCGGCCTTCTGGCCGATGCGCGATTCCTGACCAGCCAGCAAGCGTGTGATATTGAGCTTGTGACGCCACAGCAGCAACGCACTCATCGCAGCCACCGCCAGCAACACGCCCCGATCCAGGGGCCAGACCACTTCGCCCCCCCACAGGTAATAGGCCGGCGCAAAGAGGGATGCCGCCAGCGCAGCCAATGACGAATAGCGACTGAAAAACGCCACGATCAACCACGTGGCCATGGTGGCCAGCCCCAGCCAGGGACTGAGACCAAACAGCACGCCCGCCGCCGTGGCCACGCCCTTGCCGCCCACGAAGCGGAAGAACACCGGCCACAGATGGCCGACAAAGGCTCCCAGCGACACGCACGCCAGAGCGCCATCGGGCAGGCCCCAGCGCTCGCCATAGACATTCACCAGAAACACAGGGAACCAGCCCTTGAGTGCGTCAAACAGCAGCGTCAGGATGGCGGCACGCCGGTTGCCCGAGCGCAGCACGTTGGTGGCACCTGGGTTTTTGCTGCCATAAGAGCGAGGGTCATCCAGCCCCATCACGCGGCTGATGATGACGGCAAAAGAGAGTGACCCCAGCAGATAGGCCACCACGGTGACCAGCACGAGAGAGAGCATGAGCGCTTTCCTGAATCAAGAGCGGGACACACCATCCAACGGGTGTGGTCCAGGCCACGTAGTGTAAGTGCGGGCGCGAAGCAGGATCACGCCCGTCTCATTCGTGGTGGGCCTGGCACGGCCTAGCGCGCGCCAGAGCGTGCCCGCTCTTCCTCCTGCAAACGCAACACACGGCGCTGCACCTTGCCCGTGGTGGTCATGGGCAATTCCGCGATGAACTCGATCTCCTTGGGGTACTCATACGGTGCAAGCTTGCCACGCACGTGCTGCTGCAAGTCGTCCACCAGGGATTCAGAGGACACATACCCAGGCGCCAACACCACATAAGCCTTGACCACGGCCCCTCTCTCGGCGTCTGGCTTGGGCACCACAGCGGCGTTGGCCACGGCGGGGTGTTTGACCAGACAGTTCTCTACCTCACTCGGGCCGATGCGATAACCCGCTGCCTTGAACACATCATCCGCACGGCCCTGATACCAGAGGTAACCTTGCGCATCTTGCACCGCGATATCTCCGGTACGGCACCAGTCACCGGTGAATTTGGCGGCCGTGGCGCCAGAGTTGTTCCAGTAGCCCAGAAAAAAGATCGGGTCGGGCTTGCCGTGCACGTCGAGCCGATGCACGGCCACATCGCCGGGCACGCCCGGTGGACAGAGACGCCCCTCGTCATCAATGACTTCCACTCGGTGACCCGGGTAAGGTCGGCCCATGCTGCCTGCGCGCGCGGGCCAGCCCACGCCATGTGCACTGCGACCATTCATGGCGCAGTTGCCCACGATGTAGTTGATCTCGGTCTGCCCGAACATTTCGTTGACAGTCACGCCCAGTTGTTCCTGGCAGTAGCCAAACACCGCATCCCCCACGGCCTCACCGGCACTCATGATGGCCTTCAGGCGCAATCGGAACTGCGAGCGCGGCGCCGGGTAGGCCTTCATCATGGCCTTGAGCGCTGTGGGAAACAGAAAACTGTGGGTCACCCCATGTTGCTGCATCAGCGTGAACGCCAGCTCGGGGCTGAATCGCCCCGACCAGGCCACGATGGGACGCCCAAAGTACAGCGTAGGCAACAAGGCATCCATCAGTCCGCCGGTCCAGGCCCAGTCTGCGGGTGACCAGAACACGGCCGAGCTGCGACCGGGCTGACGACCGCTGGGGTCAAAGCCAAACCAGTTCTGGCTGCAGACAAAGCCGGTCAGGTTGCCAATCAGGGCCCGGTGCGGGATCAGAGCGCCCTTGGGTGGCCCGGTGGTGCCGCTGGTGTAGATCAGGATCGCGGGATCATCAGCCAGGGTATTGACTGGAAAAGGCCAGCGAGCCCGTGACGCTGGACCGCGCCGCGCAGACCGTCCAGCAGCGATAGGCAAATCCGCTGGCGACGCAGAGGCACCCCGTGCCAGCAAATCTTCCCAGCGATGCTCACAGTGCGCTGCGGCTTCGCCAACGCCCACCAACCCACGCAGATCCGGGCTCCCCACACGAGCAGCCTGCATGGCCTGCACCGTGGACGCATCCACCACGGCCAGCACCGTGCCGCTGTCCTGGAGCCGATAGCCCAGGGCCTCGGGACCGAACAACTGTGACAGCGGCATCGCCACCGCGCCGATCTGCAGAATGGCCATGTAGGACACGGCCGTCTCGAACCGTTGTGGCAGCACGATGGCCACCCGGTCCCCACGCTTCACCCCCAGGACCAGCAAGGACCGGCTCAGCGCATCTGCGGCCTGTTGCAGTTGCCCATAGGTGTAACGTACCGGGGGTGCATCGGCGCGATGCTCGATGATGGCCGTCTGGCGTGCGGTGTCCTTGGCGGCGGCCCAGCGCCGTGCGCACATCTCGGCCATGTTGAAATGCCGGGGCACTTGCCAGCGGAATTGGCGGTGCATGGCGGCATGGAAATCCTGTTGCGAACGCTGGACCACGGTCAATCTCCTTATGATGCGTGGAATGTACCAAGTGAAGAAGCCCGCCCGCTGCGAGTTTGTCCCCATCCGGCAACTCCGCTACCACGTCCGATGCTGGGGTCATCCGCGCCCTGGCCAGCCCCCGCTGTTTCTCATGCACGGCTGGATGGATGTCTCGGCCTCGTTTCAATTTGTGGTGGATGCCCTGCAACAAGAACGCTGGATCATCGCTGCGGACTGGCGCGGCTACGGAAAAACCCATTGTCCCGACACCGATCACTTCTGGTTCCCCGACTACCTGGCCGACCTGGATTTTCTGGTGGACCACTTCTCCCCAGACGCACCGATCGATTTGCTGGGCCACAGCATGGGCGGCAATGTGGTCATGCAATACGCGGGCATCTTCCCCGAGCGGGTGCGACGGTTGATCAACCTCGAGGGGTTCGGCATGGCCCGCACCCAGCCCGCGCAAGCCCCTGGTCGTTACGCCAAGTGGATTGGTCAGCTCAAGCAGTACCACCGCGAGGAATTGGACTTGCGCGCTTATCCCGACCTGATAGGCGTTGCGCAGCGGCTGCAAAAAACCAACCCTCGCCTGTCCTCTGACAAAGCGCAATGGTTGGCGGGCGAATGGGCCGAGCAAGACGCCCAGGGGCAGTGGCGCATTCAGGGCCACGCGGCACACAAAATCATCAATGCCACCCTGTATCGCGTGGAAGAGGTGGATGCCCTGTTCAAGCGCATCACGGCGCCCACCCTGGTGGTGGAAGCCAGCGACAACAGCATCAACGAATGGTGGAAAGGGGCCTACACCCTGGATGAGTTTCACGAGCGATTGAAGTCGGTCGCTCAGCTGCAAATGGGCCATGTGACCGATGCCGGACACATGCTGCACCATGACCAGCCCCAACAAGTGGCCGAATTGATCGAACGATTTCTCGCATGACCACCACGGCGGATGTGCTCATCGTCGGGGCGGGTGCCGCCGGTCTTTTTTGCGCGGGCGTGGCGGCGCAGCGAGGCCTGCACGTGGTGCTGCTCGACCATGCCCCCAAAGTTGCGGAAAAAATCCGCATCTCGGGCGGCGGGCGAAGCAACTTCACCAACCGTGATCTGGATGTACGCCAGCCGCACCGCCATTTCCTGGGCGAGAACCCGGCGTTCAGCCGGAGTGCCCTGTCGCGCTATACACCAGCCGATTTCATCGCGCTGTTGCAACAGCACCGGGTACCCTTTCATGAGAAACACAAGGGCCAGCTGTTTTGCGACCGCTCGTCGCAGGACCTGATCGATGTGTTGCTGCGCGAGTGTCAGAGCGGTTCGGCCGGTGGGCGTGTGGACCATTGGCAGCCCTGTGGCTTGAAGGGCTTGCGCTTTCACGATC
The DNA here is from genome assembly GCA_018883305.1 of Limnohabitans sp. GTDB lineage: Bacteria > Pseudomonadota > Gammaproteobacteria > Burkholderiales > Burkholderiaceae_C > Limnohabitans. Next base: position 4,531 of record VEQI01000284.1, read on the forward strand.
AGGCCGAGGTCCCCTACGAGGCCGACACCGATCGCGGCGTCGTACGCGTGCGGGCAGTCGTGGTGGCCACGGGC
>VEQI01000285.1 GCA_018883305.1 Limnohabitans sp.
CTTCACGCTGTGTCACATTGCTGGACTGCTGGCCCACCGATTTGCCTCCCCCCATGCGCTTGGCGGCTTCTGCATGCAAGCTGCCAAGGGACAGGGCAACGGCCAGCGTAAGAGACCAAAGACGGGAATTCATGTCATCTCCTGTTCGAATTTTCTTAGCAGCGTATTCCAACATGAAGCGCCACGATGCCGGCACTCAGGTTGTGAATATCCACATGGCCAAAGCCATTTTGTTTCATGAGGTCTCTGAGTTCATCCTGACCGGGATGCATGCGAATGGACTCGGCCAGGTAACGGTAACTGGCCTCGTCACGGGCGACCCAGCGCCCCAGTTGGGGCAGGATGTTGAAGGAGTACCAGTCGTAGGCTTTTTCTAGAGGCTGCGCCACCTTGGAGAACTCCAGCACCAACAACTTGCCGCCCGGCTTGAGCACACGGCACATCTCACGCAGTGCGCGATCCTTATGGGTCATGTTACGCAGGCCAAAGGCCACGCTCACCCGGTCGAAGTGCTGATCTGGAAAAGGTAGGTGTTCGGCGTCGCACACCACGGTGGGCAACACCACGCCCAGGTCCAGCAAGCGGTCACGCCCAGTACGCAGCATGGCTTCATTGATGTCTGTATGCACCACCTGGCCCGTGGGGCCCACGCGCTTGGCAAAGGCCAGCGCCAAATCCCCGGTGCCGCCCGCAATATCCAACACCTGATGACCGGGCCGCACATCGGCCACCGTCACGGTGTAGTGCTTCCAGACCCGGTGCATGCCCATGGACATGAGGTCATTCATGACGTCGTAGCGCGAGGCCACCGAGTCGAAAACACCCCGAACGCGACGCGCTTTTTCTCGCTCGTCAACGGTTTGGAAACCAAAATGGGTGGTGCTCATGATGATCAATGTTAACCGGTGTCACCCGGATGGAACCCATAAACCCCTGAATCGCTAGGGCGTTTCAGTGGTGGTGGCCGCAGCCTGAACCGGACGAGACAGGCATCGGGTCATCGCGCTTCACGCCAGCCTCGGCCAGGCGGCGCTCATAGTCGGCCCACAGCTCGGTTTGACTCGAGCCCAGAAAGTACAAGTAGTCCCAGGAGAACAGCCCGGTGTCATGACCGTCGCTGAAGGTGGGCTGCACAGCGTAGTTCCCCACCGGTTGCAAGGCCGTGATGTCCACCTCGCGCTTGCCGGTTTGCAGAACTTCCTGGCCAGGACCATGCCCTTGCACCTCGGCCGAGGGGCTGTAAATGCGCAACAACTCAAAGGGCAAACGAAAACGCTCGCCACTCTCGTAAGTCACTTCCAGCACGCGCGATTGCCCGTGCAAGGTCACATCGGTTGGTGCCGGGGCGCGAGGTGGGGTCTTCATACCAGCACCCGCTCGATCCCGCCTTGGTTGGCGGCTTTGACGTAATCCTGCATCCAATCCTCACCATGCAACAGACGGGCCATCTCGACCACGATGTAATCCGCTTCCAGCAAACCACTTTGCAGATCCTGACCGAACCGGGTCAAGCCCTGCAGACAACTCGGACAGCTGGTCAGGATCTTGATGTCTTGCCCCACCTTGTCCGAGCGGGCACGCAGTTCGGCCTCATCACGGCGCAGTTGCTCTTCCTTGCGGAACCGCACCTGGGTGGAAATGTCGGGACGCGTCACGCCCAGCGTACCGGACTCGCCACAGCAGCGCTCCGACTTGATCACCTGCGAACCCACCAGTGACTTGACCGTCTTCATCGGATCTTGCTGCTTGAGCGGCGTGTGACAAGGGTCGTGATAAAGATAGGCCCCTTGCTGTGCTGCGGGCAAGGTCACCCCTTTTTCCAGCAAGTACTCATGGATATCGACAATGCGGCAACCTGGGAAAATCTTGTCAAATTCATAGCCCTGCAACTGGTCATAGCAGGTGCCGCAACTCACCACCACGGTCTTGATATCCAGGTAGTTGAGGGTGTTGGCCACGCGGTGGAACAGCACACGGTTATCCGTGATGATTTTTTCGGCTTTGTCGAACTGACCGCTGCCGCGCTGCGGGTAGCCGCAACACAGGTAACCCGGCGGCAATACCGTCTGCACACCGGCATGCCACAGCATGGCCTGCGTGGCCAGGCCCACTTGGGAGAACAACCGCTCGGAGCCACAGCCGGGGAAGTAGAACACTGCCTCGCTGTCCGTGGTGGTGGTGCCCGGGTTGCGCAGGATGGGAACGTAATTCTTGTCTTCGATGTCCAACAGGGCACGCGCCGTTTTCTTGGGCAACCCGCCGGGCATCTTCTTGTTCACGAAGTGAATCACCTGCTCCTTGAGCGGCGCGGTGCCCACCGTGGCCGGCGGTGCGCTGGTTTGCTTGCGCGCCACCACGCTCAGCAAGTCGTTGGCCAGGCGCTGTGCCTTCATGCCCACACCCACCATGGCGGTACGCACCAGCTTGATGGTCTCGGGTCGGGTGGCATTGAGCATCAGCATGGCGGCGGCATTGCCGGGACGAAAACTCTTTTGACCCATCTTGCGCAACAGGTTGCGCATGTTCATCGACACATCGCCAAAGTCGATGTTGACCGGGCAAGGTGTGAGGCACTTGTGGCACACCGTGCAATGGTCTGCCACGTCTTCAAATTCCTGCCAATGCTGGAGCGACACGCCCCGGCGGGTTTGCTCTTCGTAAAGGAACGCCTCGACCAACAAGGAGGTGGCCAGAATTTTGTTGCGCGGGCTGTAAAGCAGGTTGGCGCGCGGCACGTGGGTGGCGCACACCGGCTTGCACTTGCCGCAGCGCAGGCAGTCCTTGACGCTGTCGGCAATGGCACCGATGTCGGACTGCTGCATGATGAGCGACTCATGACCCATCAGGCCAAAACTCGGCGTGTAGGCCTGGCTCAAGTCAGCGGCGTGCACATCGGCGTCACCGGTGCGCGCGCGCAACAGCTTGCCCTTGTTGAACCGCCCTTCGGGATCGACCTGGGCTTTGTAACGGGCGAAGGGCGCGATTTCCTCGTCACTCAAAAATTCAAGCTTGGTGATGCCAATGCCGTGCTCACCCGAAATCACACCATCGAGCGATCGCGCCAGCGTCATGATGCGGGCCACCGCTTCATGGGCGGTCTGCAGCATGGCGTAGTCGTCGCTGTTGACGGGGATGTTGGTGTGCACGTTGCCGTCGCCGGCATGCATGTGCAGCGCCACCCACACGCGGCCTTTGAGCACGCGTTGGTGAATGGCATTGCACTCGTCCAGGATGGGGCTGAAGGCGGCACCGGTGAACAGGTTTTGCAGCGGCGCGCGCAGCTGGGTTTTCCAGCTGGCTCGCAGCGTGTGATCTTGCAAGGGCAGGAACAGGGCATCACACTGGTCGAGCCAACCTTGCCACAAGGCACGCACCTCGGCAATCAGCGCACGTGCCTGCTGAACACGCTCTTCCAGCACCTCGGGCACGGCCATGTCTGCAGCATCATCGCTCTTGCCCAGCGGCAACTGGCCCTGGGCAAAGAAACTGTCCAGCGCATCGCACAACGCAATCTTGTTGCGCAAGGACAGCTCGATATTGATGCGTTCGATGCCGTCGGTGTACTCGGCCATGCGCGGCAGCGGGATCACCACGTCCTCATTGATCTTGAAGGCGTTGGTGTGACGGCTGATGGCTGCGGTGCGCTTGCGGTCCAGCCAGAATTTCTTGCGCGCCTCTGCACTGATGGCAATGAAACCCTCGCCGCTGCGCGAGTTGGCAATACGCACCACCTCGGAGGTGGCACGCGCCACGGCATCGGCGTCATCTCCGGCAATGTCGCCTACCAAAACCATCTTGGGGAGGCCGCCGCGCTTGCTCTTGGTGGCGTAGCCCACTGCCTTGAGGTAGCGATCGTCCAGATGCTCCAGCCCCGCCAGCAAGGTGCCGGTGCGCTTTTGCTCGGCGAACATGAACTCCTTGATGTCGACGATGCTGGGCACCGCGTCCTTGGCATTGCCGAAGAACTCCAGGCACACCGTGCGGGTGTGCTCGGGCATGCGGTGCACCACCCAGCGCGCGCTGGTGATAAGGCCGTCGCAACCCTCCTTCTGCACGCCAGGCAGGCCGCTCAGGAATTTGTCGGTGACGTCTTTGCCCAGGCCCGTTTTGCGGAAGCTGGCACCGGGAATGTCCAGCCGTTCGGTACGAACAGGTGTGCGGCCATCTGCCTCAAAGTAGCGCAGCTCGAAAGACGCCACTTCTGCGTCATGGATCTTGCCCAGGTTGTGACCGATGCGCGTGACTTCCAGCCACTGTGCCTGCGGCGTCACCATGCGCCAGCTGGCCAGGTTGTCCAGCGCGGTGCCCCAGAGCACCGCCTTTTTGCCGCCGGCGTTCATGGCGATGTTGCCACCAATGCACGACGCCTCGGCCGAGGTGGGGTCCACCGCAAACACAAAGCCACCGCGCTCGGCCGCATCGGCCACGCGCTGGGTGACCACACCGGCTTCGGTGTAAATCGTGGGCACTTTGTGCGCGATGCCAGGCAAGTCGACCATTTCGACTTCGGTCATGGCTTCGAGCTTTTCGGTGTTGATGACCGCACTCTTCCAAGTGAGCGGAATCGCGCCACCGGTGTAGCCCGTGC
>VEQI01000286.1 GCA_018883305.1 Limnohabitans sp.
ATCTTGGTGATCAGATCGCCTGACTTGAGGCCGGCGCGGAAGGCGGGTGACCCTTCAATGGGCGACACCACCTTGACCAACCCGTCTTCCATGCTGATTTCAATGCCCACGCCGACAAAACGACCCGTGGTGCCTTCACGGAATTCCTTGAAGGATTTCTTGTCGAAGTATTGGGAATGCGGGTCCAGGCTGGACACCATGCCGGAAATGGCGTCGGTGATGAGTTTCTTTTCATCCACCGGTTCCACATAGTCGCTCTTGACCATGCTGAACACAGCGGCCAGTTGCTGCAGCTCTTCCAGCGGCAGAGGCGCCATGTTGCCGCGTGCCACGGTTTGCAGCGACACGGTGGTCAGGGCCCCCGCCAGGGCACCCGCGGCAACCCAGCCGGCAATTTTCAGATGTTGACGCATAAACCTGTGTCCGCCCGCAGCGACCCGTAGTGAGTGCCCATGTGCACGATATCGCCAATATACCTTGTCAGGCCTTGTCCCTGCGTGCGCTGTTGCTTCTGGTGTGGGCGATCAGCCACGCCTGGCTCAGCCGCGACCTTGAGAGGCGACAGCCGCGGCGGCTTTGGCAGCCGCTTCGGCGTCACCCAGGTAGTAGTGGCGGATGGGCTTGAGCGATTCGTCCAGTTCATACACCAGCGGAATGCCGTTGGGGATGTTCAGGCCGACGATGTCGCTGTCAGAGATGTTGTCCAGGTATTTCACCAGGGCGCGGATGGAGTTGCCATGGGCGGCCACCACCACGCGCTGGCCCGAACGGATGGCTGGGGCCATGGTGTCGTTCCAGAATGGCAATACGCGCGCCACCGTGTCCTTGAGGCATTCGGTCAGCGGTACTTGCGCGGCGGGCAGACCGGCGTAACGCAGGTCGCCGCGCTCGCTGCGGGGGTCGGTGGCTTCGAGCGCGGGCGGCGGGGTGTCGTAGCTGCGGCGCCACACCAGCACCTGCTCGTCGCCATACTGCTTGGCCATGTCGGCTTTGTTCAGGCCTTGCAGGGCGCCATAGTGACGCTCATTGAGGCGCCAGCTTTTTTCGACGGGCAGCCAGGCACGTTCCATCGAGTCCAGGCAATGCCACAGGGTGTGGATGGCGCGGCGCAGAACGCTGGTGTAGGCAATGTCGAACTCGTAGCCCGCCTCACGCAGCAGCCGGCCAGCTTGTTGGGCTTGGGTCACGCCGGTGGGGGTGAGGTCCACATCGGTCCAGCCGGTGAAGCGGTTTTCGAGGTTCCAGGTGGATTCGCCGTGGCGGATCAGGACGAGCTTGTACATGGTGCGGTGAGAGGCAGAAGTGGTGATAAGTGGCCTGTCGGGGCAGGGCCGCAACCGCGCGGTTCGCGGGGGCTTGGGGCTCTGCGTCAGACAAGTGGCAACCGGGGATTTTAGAATGCGGGCCTACGCCTATCTGACCAAAGGTTCACTTTTGAAATTTCTTCTCGACAACTGGATGCTGATTGCTGTGGCTTTGTCCTCGGGGGTCATGCTCATGCTGCCCACTTTGCAAGGTGCCGCCAGCGCAGGCCTCTCCCCCACCCAGGCGGTGCTCATGATCAACCGCGACAAGGCGCAGATCATCGATGTGTGCTCGGCCGAAGAATACGCGGCCGGCCATCTGATCGGTGCCCGGCACGTGCCGCTGGACCAACTGGAGCAGCAACTGCCCGGCGCGGTGCGCAACAAGTCCACTCCGGTGATCCTGGTCTGTGCCTCGGGTATCCGCTCCAAGCGCGCCGTGGCCGTGGCCAAAAAACTCGGCTTCGAGCAGGCCCATTCGCTGGCAGGCGGACTCAAAGCCTGGAAAGAGGCTAATCTGCCGGTCGAGAAAGCCTGATTCATCGTTTTGCCAAGGGATTACGCCATGACGCCCGTCAAGATGTACACCACCGCCGTCTGCCCCTACTGTGTGCGCGCCAAGCAATTGCTGAAGTCGCGCGGGGTGGCGCAAATCGAGGAAATCCGCGTCGACCTGGACCCCGCCGAGCGCGAGCGCATGATGACCCTCACCGGTCGTCGCACCGTGCCTCAGATCTTCATTGGCGAAACCCATGTGGGTGGCTGTGACGATCTCATGGCCCTGGACGGTCGTGGCGGCCTGATGCCGCTGCTGCAACCGACCTGAGATAATCCGTCCTTGACCCGAATCTGCCCGTTTCGGTGTAGGCCGAAGCGGGCTTTTCTTTTTTGAACCCAGGACCTTTTTCATGGCCGACGAACAGCAAACCCCGGTATTCCAGATCCAGCGCGTGTATCTCAAGGACCTTTCGCTTGAGCAACCCAACTCGCCTGGCATTTTGCTCAGTCAGGAGTCCCCGGCCGTGGATATCCAGCTGGGCGTGGGAGCCGAGCAAGTGGTGGAAGGCGTGGTGGAAGTGACGGTCACGGCCACTGTCACGGCCAAGATCCAGGACAAAACGCTGTTTCTGGCAGAAGTCAAACAGGCTGGCTTGTTCGAGATTCGCAACATTCCGCAGGAGCAAATCTCCCCGCTGGTGAGCATCGCCTGTCCGCAAATCGTGTATCCATACCTGCGTGGCAACGTGGCAGACGTGATCCAGCGCGCCGGCTTTCCGCCGGTGCACCTGGCGGAAATCAACTTCCAGGCCATGTTCGAGCAGCAGCAGGCTGCTCAGGGCCAGCCGCAGTAACCGCTTGGCGCCAGCCAGCGCATGTCCATGAAAATCGCCGTGCTTGGAGCCGGTGCCTTTGGTACCGCGATGGCCATGGCCGCGGCCGATCGACATGCCATCACCCTGTGGTTGCGCGATACGGGCCAAGCAGACGCCCTGGCCCGAACCCGCGTCAATGAGCGCTATTTGCCAGGGCACGCATTGCCAGCGGCTGTGCAAGTGACCAGCGAGGCTTTGGGCCCTTGGCTCGCCGAACAAGACCTGGTGGTGGTGGCCACGCCCATGGCAGCCCTGCGTGGCATGCTGCAGACGGTGTCTACCTGGTGTGCCGGCCGACCCGTGGCTTGGCTGTGCAAGGGGTTTGAACACAGTGCCGAGCAGGCAGGCTGTCTGGCCCACGAAGTACAAGCCCAGGTGGCACCCCTTGTGCTGGGCGGGGCCTTGAGTGGTCCCAGCTTTGCGCAGGAGGTGGCAGCCCGTCAGCCCACGGCTCTGGTGGCGGCCAGTCTGCACCCGGCCTGCCAGGAGGCCATGGTTCAGGCATTCCACGGTCCGTCTCTGAGGCTTTACGTCAACGATGACATTGCCGGCGTGGAGGTGGGCGGCGCCGTGAAAAACGTGCTGGCCATTGCCGCGGGTCTGTGCGACGGCTTGCAACTGGGTCTGAATGCGCGTGCCGCCCTGATCACCCGTGGGCTGGCTGAAATCACGCGCCTGGGCATGGCCCTGGGGGCGCGTCCTGACACTTTCATGGGGCTGAGTGGCCTTGGCGACGTGGTGCTCACCACCACGGGCGATTTGTCCCGGAATCGGCGCGTGGGCATGGCGCTGGCCAGTGGCATGACGCTGGCGCAGGCGGTGGCCTCGCTGGGGCATGTGGCTGAAGGCGTCTACACCGCACGCACAGCGGTGCGTCGCGCGCAAGCCCTGGGGGTGGAAATGCCCATTGCCGAGGCCGTGGTGGCTTTGCTGGAGGGGCAAACCACACCAGCCCAGGCAGTCGCCACCTTGATGGGGCGCGGGTTGCGGCAGGAAAACGGATCGTCGACGCCGTCCATCCATTAACGCGACAGCCTGCGGCGACCAGGCGGAGGGTCCGCCCAGCTGTTTTTGTTCAGTCGCTCGGGGTGTAGGACAAACGCACGTAAATGGGGGCAAAGGCCTCGGCCTGGGTGATTTCCACCAGGGTTTCCTTGGCCAATTCCAGCAGGGCGATGAAGGTCACCACCAGCACCGGCAAGCCCTGTTCGGGCTGGAACAGGTTCTCAAATTCCACAAACTGGCGGTTTTGCAGGCGCTTGAGCACCAAGCTCATGTGCTCGCGCACCGAAAGCTCCTCGCGGGTGATTTTGTGGTGTTGCACCAGTTTGGCACGCTTGAGGATGTCGGCCCAGGCCTGCTGCAATTCCACCACGTGCACGTCCGGGAAGCGGGGTTGCAGGGATTGCTCGATGTAGACCTGGGCGCGCAGGAAGTCGCGGCCGTATTGCGGCACCTCGGTCAGACGTGCAGCGGCCAGTTTCATTTGCTCGTATTCCAGCAGGCGTCGTACCAGTTCGGCGCGCGGATCTTCCGGTTCCACGCCTTCGGCCACCTTCTTGGGCGGCAGCAGCATGCGGGACTTGATCTCGATCAGCATGGCCGCCATCAGCAGGTACTCGGCGGCCAGCTCCAGGTTGCGGCTGCGGATCTCGTCGACATAGCTCAGGTACTGACGCGTGACGGCCGCCAGCGGGATGTCGAGGATGTTGAAGTTCTGCTTGCGGATGAGGTAGAGCAGCAGGTCCAGCGGGCCTTCGAAGGCCTCCAGAAAGACCTCCAGCGCATCCGGCGGGATGTACAGATCCTGCGGCATGGCGAACAGCGGTTCGCCGTAGAGCCGGGCCACGGCCACGTGGTCGACCGGCAGCGCATCGGTGTCGGGCGCGGTGCTCAGC
>VEQI01000016.1 GCA_018883305.1 Limnohabitans sp.
GTTGAGGGCCACATGGGTGCGGCCTTGGCGCATGCGCAACAAGGTTTCCTTGCCGGCGCTCACGATCGGGTCGCAGCCAAAGATCAGGTCGGCCGTGGCCATGCCCACACGCGTGGTGCGGATGTCGGCTTGCGTGTTGGCGACGATGACATGGCTCCAGGTGGCGCCGCCTTTTTGGGCCAGGCCCGCCGCGTCTTGGGTGACGATGCCCTTGCCTTCGATGTGCGCGGCCATGCCCAGCAGCTGGCCGATGGTGATCACGCCGGTGCCGCCGACACCGGCCACCACCATGCCCCAGGGGTGGCTCAGATCGGGCTGTGACGGTTCGGGCAATTCGCCCAGCGCGGTGGGGGAGGCCACCTCTTGTTTCGACTTCTTGCGCAGCTGGCCGCCTTCAACGGTGACAAAGCTCGGGCAAAAACCCTTGAGGCAGCTGGTGTCCTTGTTGCAGGTGCTCTGGTTGATGGTGCGCTTGCGGCCGAAGTCGGTTTCCAGCGGCTCCACCGACAGGCAGTTGGACTGCACACCACAGTCACCACAGCCTTCGCACACGGCTTCGTTGATCATCACGCGCACGGCAGGGTCGACCAGGGTGCCGCGCTTGCGGCGCCGGCGCTTTTCGGTGGCGCAGGTCTGGTCGTAAATGATGACCGTGGTGCCCTGGATCTCGCGCATCTCGCGCTGGATGCGGTCGAGTTCATCGCGGTGGAACACCTGCACGCCCTCGGCCAGGGTCACGCCCCGGTACTTGTCGGGCTGGTCGGTGACGACCACGATGCGCTGCGCACCTTCAGCCTTCATGCTCATGGCGATCTGCACGACCGAATGGCCTTCGGGCCGTTCACCTACCGGCTGGCCACCGGTCATGGCCACGGCATCGTTGTAGAGGATCTTGTAGGTGATGTTCACCCCGGCCGCCACGCTCTGGCGGATGGCCAGAATGCCGCTGTGGAAGTAGGTGCCATCGCCCAGGTTGGCGAACATGTGCCGGTCGTGGCTGAAGGCTTGCTGGCCGACCCAGGGCACGCCTTCACCGCCCATCTGGGTGAAGCCGACGGTGCTGCGGTCCATCCAGATGCTCATGAAATGGCAGCCAATACCTGCCATGGCACGCGAGCCTTCGGGCACCTTGGTGGAGGTGTTGTGCGGACAACCCGAGCAGAACCAGGGCATGCGCTCGGCCGCAGTGCCCAGGGTGAGTGTCTGCATGGAGCGCTCCTTGGCATCGAGCACCGCCAGGTGGGCATCGATGCGGGCGGTCGTGTCGGCGTCGATGCCCATTTTCTTCAGGCGCTTGGCGATGGCGCGGGCGATGATGGCCGGGCTCAGGTCCGCATTGGCGCGCAGCAGCGTGTTGGCGCTGGGGTTGGGCATGGACCATTCACCGCCACCGTGACCGTCCACATCGTCGAACTTGCCGATCACATCGGGGCGCACATCGTCGCGCCAGTTGTAGAGCTCTTCCTTGAGCTGGTATTCGATGACCTGGCGCTTTTCCTCGATCACCAGGATCTCGCGCAGCCCGGTGGCGAATTCGCGCGTCGTCTGCGCTTCGAGCGGCCAGACCACACCCACTTTGTGCAGGCGGATGCCCAGTCGCTGGCAAGTGGCGTCATCCAGCCCCAGGTCCAGCAGGGCCTGGCGCGTGTCGTTGTAGGCCTTGCCGCTGGCGATCAGGCCAAAGCGGTCGTTTGGGCCGGATATGACGTTGTGGTTCAGGCGGTTGGCGCGGATGTAGGCCAGCGCGGCGTACCACTTGAACTGGAACATGCGCGCCTCTTGGGTGAGCGCATCGTCCGGCCAGCGGATGTGCAGGCCGCCCGGGGGCATGTCGAATTCGGGGATGACCACTTGCACGCGCTCGGGGTCGATCATCGCCGTGGCGCTGGACTCGACGATTTCCTGAATCGTCTTCATGCCCGACCACAGGCCGGCAAAGCGGCTCAAGGCAAAGGCGTGGACGCCAAAGTCCAGGATTTCCTGCACGCTGGAGGGGAAGAACACGGGCGTGCCGCAGGCTTTGAAGATGTGGTCGCTCTGGTGCGCCACGGTGCTGCTCTTGGCCACGTGGTCGTCACCGGCCACGGCCAGCACACCGCCCCAGGGCGTGGTGCCGGCCATGTTGGCGTGCTTGAACACGTCCGAGCAACGGTCCACGCCCGGACCCTTGCCGTACCAGATGCCAAACACGCCATCGAAGCGGTTGCTGCCCGGCGGCGCAAAGCCCAACTGCTGGGTACCCCACAAGGCGGTGGCGGCCAACTCCTCGTTGACGCCTGGCTGGAACACGATGTGCTGCGCCTGCAGGTACTTGCGCGCTTTCCACAAGGCCTGGTCGTAGCCGCCCAGGGGCGAGCCACGGTAGCCGCTGATGAAGCCGGCGGTGTTCTTGCCCACCAGTGCATCGCGCTGGCGCTGCAACATGGGCAGCTTCACCAGGGCTTGCACGCCACTCATGAAGGCGCGGCCAACGTCGAGCGAGTATTTGTCGTCCAGGGTCACTGTTTCCAGGGCCTGACGGATGTGTTCGGGCAAGGGCGCGTTCATGAGATTCCTCCAGAGGCGGAGTGTAGGCGTTGTGCGTGGGGCGGTGTCAAGCCTTCACGGCACAGCCCGCCAAGACGAGGGGATGCCTCAGCACAGGCGGCCCCTGTGGCGCGATGGCAACCCCTCGTCGCTGTCACGGATTCGGAATGGGGGCGTGTCTGGGCCACAGGACCCACAGCCGTAGCGGTTGACGCAATCGTCCTGCCAGTTGGCCCGCGGCGTCGCCGGTGCCGGCAAAGTAATCGGCCCGCACGGCCCCCACGATGGCGCTGCCGGTGTCTTGTGCCACCACCAGTTTTTGCAGCCGCTGGGTGGGACCTTCGGAGTGCAGCCACACGGCGGTGGCATACGGAATGCTTGCGGGGTCGACGGCGATCGAGCGGCCGGAAGTCAGCGGCACGCCTTGGGCACCCCGTGGGCCTTGGGTCGGATCGGGCAGACTTTCTTCCCGGAAAAAGATGTAACGAGGATTCACGGCCAGCAACTCTCGGGTGCGCTGCGGATTGGCGGCCAGCCAGGTTTTGATGCCGGGCCAGGTGGCGTCGCGGGTGAGGTTCTGGTCCAGCAACCAGCGGCCAATGCTTTGGTAAGGCTGCTCGTTGGAGCCCGCAAAGGCCACGCGCACCAGCGTGACCTGACCGCTGGGCTCTTGCACCCGCAGTCGGCCCGAGCCCTGGATGTGCAGCACCATGGCGTCCACCGGATCAGCCAGCCAGGCGATCTCGCGGCCGCGCAAGGCCTCTTGGGCGGCCGCCAGGGTCTCGATGTCGCCTCGGCTGTACCAGGGCTTGCCACTGCGCCGCACGGCCTCCAGACCGGCTGGCGGGGCATGCAGGGGGACCTCAAAGCCCGGGCGGCGCACCCGGGAGGCCTCAAACACGGGCTCGTAATAGCTGGTAAGCAGTCCCTGGGCCTGACCCTCCAGGCTCTCGACGCGGTAGGGTTGCAACTGCGTCATCAGCCACTCGCGCTGCTCCTGTGCATCGGCGATGCTCAAACGCCGCAGGGGCGGACACAGCGGGGCAAAGACCTGACTGGGGCGCTGGCAGTTGCTTAGCAGCACTTCCCAAGCTTCATGCATGGCGTCGGCGGTCCAACCTGGCAACGCTTGCCAGTCGCTGGCCACCCAACGGCTTTTGGTGCTGGCAGACAAAGGGGGAGGGGTCGGGGTGCTCAAGGGTGCAGGCGCCGGTGCACTCGAGGCGGCGGGGCGAGTGGTCGGCTCGGTGGGCAGTGGTGCCGGCGAGCGCACAGGGGCGCTGGAGCACGCCACCAGACTGCCTACAATCGCCCAGCCCAACCATCGCCACAAAAGGTGTTGCATGACCCTGATTCTGCTTGAAGCCCTGGGTGCCGGCCTGCTGCTGGTGCTGATCGTGTGGTGGACCATGTTCAGCGGACGCGAGCGCGGCGAACCGATGGACCACTCCAACGCGCAGGAGACGTCCAAGGTGCCCGATTCGCCCAGTACCCAGACGGGCTCGTCCACCCATGCGGCAAACACGGCGGATGACCCGACAGTCTGAAGCGTGGCGCTGACCATGTTTTCAACGTTGGTCGCCGCGCAACAGGTTGGCCAACTCCACCGCCGACTTCACTTGCATTTTGTCGAACACGCGCGCACGATGGACTTCCACCGTGCGCACGCTGATGTCGAGCTGATCGGCAATCAGCTTGTTGGGCAGGCCGTCGATCACGCGGCGCATCACCTCGCGTTCGCGCTCGGTGAGCTCTTCCAGTCGCAACTGGAGCGTGTGTTTCGTTTGCAGCGTCTGCAAGGTGGCTGCCGAGCGCTGCAGTGCGCGCTCGATTCGGTCAACCAGTGCGTTGTCAGAAAACGGTTTCTCGCAAAAATCATGGGCGCCACGTTGCACCGCATCCACCGCGGTGGGCACATCGGCATGGCCTGTCAAAAAAATCACAGGCAACAAGGGCAGCAATTGACGACCGATCAGCACTTCAAAAAGAGCCAGGCCGCTCATGCCAGGCATGCGAACGTCCAGCAGCAAGCAGCTGGGGTCGGAGGGTTGCCAAGGCTCGGGATGGTCCGCCAAGAAGGCTTCAGCGCTGTCGTAGCTCTGGCTGGGCAGGCGGCGTGAACGCAACAGCCAGGCCAGCGCGTCGCGCACGCCAGCGTCATCATCGATGATCGTGACCAGGGCAGATTGAGAGGGTTGCATGGTCTGGATTGTCAGGCCAACGTGGCAGCGGTCTTGTCCGAGGACGGCAGGTCGGGGGAGGGTAACGTGGCCTGGGTGTCATGCCGCTGTGCGTCAGTGGCCACGGCAAGGGTGAAGCTGAAAACGGTGCCCTGCGGCGTGTTGGCCCGGTGACCCAGATAGCCACCGTGCTGCTCCACCACGGTACGGCACAGGCTCAGCCCCAAACCCATGCCTTCGGCTTTGGTGGTGAAGAAGGGGGTGAACAACTGCTGCGAGGCTTCAGCGGAGATGCCTGGGCCGACGTCCGCCACTTCAAACAACAACCATTGCTGATGGGCGTTGGAGGCGGCCGGCAGCACACGCAATGACAGTAACCGCGTTTGCTGGGCCAGGGGAATGTCGGCCATGGCTTGCATGGCGTTGCGCGCCAGATTGAGCAGCACCTGTTCCACCATGGTTCGATCACACAGCACCGGTGGCAATCCGGCCGCGCAGTCAATGCGCACTTGAACGGCCAGTTTGCGAGCCTGCAGATGCACCAGGGGCATCACGCTGTCAAGCAGCTCGCGCGGTTTGACCGGCTCGTGGGCCTGCTCCCTGCGCCGCACAAAGTTGTGCACGCTCTTGATCACCTGACCCGCCCGCTGCGCCTGCTGGGCAATGCGCTGCATGGCTTCCTGCAAGCTGGGCGTCAAATGCGCCGGATCGTGATGGCCCTGCGTGGATGCCAGCAAGTTGAGACTGCCCGTGGCGTAGCTGGCAATCGCTGCCAGCGGCTGGTTGAGCTCGTGGCTGAGCAGCGAGGCCATCTCTCCCACCATGGCCAGACGCGCCGTGGCCTGCAAACGATCGAGGGAGGCGCGCGAAAGCTCCTCGACCCGTCGCTGTGCAGAGATGTCCAGCACCGCACTCATCCATCCTGTCTGCTTGCCTTGCGCGTTGATCAGCGGTGCCTCGAAAATCAACACCTGGAAGCGCTCACCACTCTTGCGGATGAAGACGGACTCCACGCCTTCGCGCGGCGGCGCATTGCCCGCCAGTCGCAGGGCCTGGCGCTGCCCATATTCGGCGAACATCTCCGGGGGCCAGTACGGCGCGGGGATGCCGTGCCCCAGCAACTCGTGAGGCTCAAAGCCCACCATCTCGCAGAAGGCCGGATTCACATAGGTGATGCGGCCATTGAGGTCACGCGCGCGCAAGCCCGTCACCAGGGAGTCTTCCATGGCCTTGCGAAATGCCAGCGCATCCGCCAGATCGGACTCCACCCGTTGGCGTCGTCGCATGTCGCGGCCCAGCATCATCAGTACGGTGACCAGGGCAATGGCCATGCCGGTGACCAGAGCCGGCAGCACATTGGGAATCAAGTCGGGTGCGGCGTGCCAGCTGTCCACCCGCACCACCAGGGTGTGGCCCGGCAGGTCCAACAACTGCTGGGTGCTGAAGATGCGACTGCCCTGGCGCAGGCTGCCTTGCATGGCCAGGCGGGTGCCGTCCGCTTCCGTGAATGACACTTGCTGACGTCGCACCAGCGTGGAGGGCAGCATGCGAAACAGGGTGTCGCTCAAGGAGTAGCTGATGACCAGGTAGCCGGTGAGGCGTGAATTCACCAGTTGCGGCAGGCACAGTTCCATGACCTCCAGCCCCAGGCCATCTTGCACCGACACGTAGTTGCTGCGTGAGTAGCCCGGTCCAACCTGCCGCCGCGCCACCGAGCAGGCGGCCAGCACCTCGGGCTGGGAGATGTCGCGGCCGTAACGCGAAAACACCGGGGCGCGAAACGTGGAGTCGGCGGCTTGCAACACCTTCAGGTCGGTGTCGCGGCGCTCGATGCGGACCCATTCTCGGTGGCCTCTCAAGAGCTCGGCGGCCTCGCGCGACCAGGCGGCCGGCGACGGATCCTGCGTGGGCAAAGAGACCAGTGTTTGCAAAGCCTGCACGTTGCGTTGCAGGCCAGCCCGTATGTCATTGACCGCGTCCACGCCATCACGGTCCAGTTGCTCTTGCACCTGACTGATCTCGTAACGGCTGGCCAGCCACACCAGGGTGCCCAGCATGCTCAGCACCAGCAGCACCAACAAGCCCCACAGGCCCCAGCGCCGCGTCAGAGCACGCGAGAGTCCACGCGGAAGGCGCATACTCACTGATCCACCTTGTTCACTTGCGGGTCACTCCAGCTGCCGCTCACGTGAAACGCCTGCGTCGTGGCCTTGACCAGCGGGCGACTCAGAAAGTATTGCGCCAGGTAGCTGGTCAGCCCCAGGACCGGGTTGATGGTGCCGTAAAAGAGCGAAGCCGTGCCCGCATTGAACTCGGGCACCACCACCACCTTGACATCCTGCGTCTCCCGGGCAATGTCGGCTTTGCCTTCCATCATCACGGCAGCGTTCACGCCCTTCATCTGCAAGTTGTTGGTGCTGGCAATGCCCTGCTGGATGGTGACGTCGCCGCGAAAGGCGTCAAAGGCGAAACCCTCGCTGAACACGTCCCGGAAATCCAGCATGAGACGGCGCGGCAGGGCTTGCAGGTTGAGCACGCCGAACAACCGGGCTGCGCCGGGCTCGGATTTCAGGAATTGACCGCGCTCGATCTGGATATTGAATTGCCCACCCATGCTGGCGTAATCCGGTGACATCGGCGAACCATTCCAGCCCACTTGCCCAGCCAGCTTGCCTTTGCCTTGCCGCACCAGGCCGGGCGAGCCCAACCGCCCCAGCAAGTCCCCAGCGTCCTGCACGTCCAGTGTGAAGTCCAGTTGCGTGCGGCGGATACCCTGGGTGCCGGTGGGTTGCCAATTCCCTTGCGCGGTGAAGGTGGCATCCGGGTTGCTC
This sequence comes from Limnohabitans sp., assembly GCA_018883305.1. Lineage (GTDB taxonomy): Bacteria > Pseudomonadota > Gammaproteobacteria > Burkholderiales > Burkholderiaceae_C > Limnohabitans. Next base: position 7,538 of record VEQI01000016.1, read on the forward strand.
AGGTTCAGCTTGTTGAGCTGCCATTCCCGACTGCCCTGGGCATTGATGCGATTGACGGCGTCAATTTCAGCACGCCCGAGCCGCTTGCCCTTGAGCTCCAGGTCGTTGACGACGATGTCCAGCGCCGGTAGGGAGGTGGGCTGCTCGCTCAGCAGCGTGTCCACCTGCGACACCGCGCTGGGCGGGATCACCAGACGGGCCAGGCGTGCAAATAGCCGCGCGGGCTGCGTGCCAGAGGCCGGACGGTATTCACTGTAGCCGTTGAGCTCGTCGGCGCTTAGGGTGGCACGCCACAACTCGCCCTGGCGGGAGGCGCCCACCACCAGGTTGTGCAAGGTGCGTCCCTCGCTGACCAAGCGCTGGGCAGACAGGGCAAGTGTGTTGGGCATCCATTCCTGTACAGATTCGGGGACGGGAGCCGAGGGAGAGCCGCCCATACGCGGCGCCGTGGCCGACGCGCTGCCCCCGACGGGGCTGGCGCCCAGTTTGTCTAGCCAGCCGGACCACAGGTCCAAGTCCAACTGATCCAGCTTGACGCGCAGGCCCACGCCCGAGGCAGGCAACACCAGCGTTTGTGCCGCTTCCTGCCCCAGCGAGAGCCCGCCGCGCAATACCCGGGTGGTTGGTGAGCCAATGTCTCGTACCAGTTGGGCCTTCAGGACCTGACCCAGAGTGATCTGGAACTGGTCCTGCCACTGTGCGGCGGGTGCTGAACGCGTTTCCGGGGTGAGGCCGTATTCCAGACGGAAATTCTGCACGCTGTCGAGGCTTTTTCCCAGGGGGGCTGGTGCCTGCAGGGACAGGCCTTGCAGTGAGCTGGTCACGACCAGGTCGGGCAGGCCCTGACGCCATTGCAAGACCGCGTTGTAGTTGGTGCTGCCCTCCATCAACGCCCACAGACGGGCCGCTGCGGACCAGTCGCGCTGCTGTCGCAGGCCTTCCACGGAGGCGTTGCCCTGGATACGCAATTGCAGCGGCGGCTCTTGCGTGGAAGTCGTCCAGCGCAACCCCCCTTCCAGCCGTGCATCACCGCCCAACAAACGTCCTTGCACGCCTTGCAGGGACAGGCCGGTTTCGCTGAATTGCAGGGTGCCGCGCAAGCGTTGCAAGCTTGGCACGTGTGGCATGAGTTGCAGATCGTTGCCGCTGAAGGTCAGCTGACCGCTGGCTTTGGTGCGCTCCAGATGATCGATGGGCAAACTCAGGCGCAGCTTGAGTTCCGTGTTGCCGTTGCCCGTGGCGCTGTCCAGGGTGTGGGACAACAGATGACCCAGTCCGGGCGACTGCAGCATGCGCAAGGTCTCGCCCAGCGGGCCGCGCGCCTCGGCACGCACCTCCACCACCGGCTCAGCCAATTGGGCAATCGAGGCCTCCAGCCCGCTCCAGGCCAGATTGGGGGAGCCAGCCAGTCGGGCCTTGGCATTCTTGATCTGCAGGCTGGCACGGTCAACGATCAGCTCGCCGTTCAGGTCGGTCATGGCTGGCCAGTCGGTGGGCATGGCAGCGGTGGCGCCGGGCGAGGACCCGGGGACATAGGCATACGTGACCCGATTCAGCTGCGCCGTGAGGCGAAATTCCCCCTGTTGCGGCTGATTGAACGGAAACTGCTCCAAGGGGCCCCGAACGCGTAGTTTGAGGTTGTCGGCACTGCCTTGCCGCAAGGCATCACGCAAGTAGTGGCGCACGTTCTCGGACAGGGCTGTGGGCAAATAGCGCGACACCTGCCGCACGTCTATCCGCTTGAGGCTGGCTTGCAAGTCCAGGTTGCCCCGTGCCTGGGGTGGGGCTTGGGGGGACGGGCTGGTCCAGCTGGCCTGGAGTTCGCCCAGCAGGTCCGCATTGCTGAGCTTGCCACGCGTGAGTTGCACGGTCCACCCGGCGCGATCCCGTTTCCAGCCCAGTTCACCCGACAACTCTTGAATCGGGACATGGGGTTCTTCCAGCAGACCGGGCAACTGCAGCGCGCCCTTGATCACTTGTAGCTGGGCGGTGCCGCCCTCTTGGGTGGCGTCGAACTTGGCTTGCAGGCCCTGCACGCCGGGCCAGGTGGCGGTGCCACCGACGGCCTTGGCAGCGGGGGCCTGGACAGACAAACCGTCCACCAGCCCTTGCACGCGGTATTGATCCACCGAGGGCCAACGACCCTGCCATTGACCTTTGAGGTCTTTGACCTGGCCTTGCAGTTGTCTCGTTTGCAAGGCGCTCAACCAGGTTTGGTCTGGGAGGAGTCGACCCAATGTTTCGGTCAGGCCATCGAGATCGACCCGATCGATCTGCCATTCGCCTTGTTCGGGTTGAGCCCCTGAGGCAGGCGACCAGGCCAGGCGCCAGCGGCCAGCCGCCCAGGGGACAGCCTGCTCACCCAGCAGCTTCAAGCCTTCGGTGGTGACTTCAACGCCGTCGTTCCAGGGGCGGACATTCAAGCGGCCCTGAACCAGGTCCAGCCCGATGGGCTGGCGGACCTGGGGCGACTGAGCTTTCAGTTGTGTGAGTGCCATGTCCGTCGTCAGGCTGGTGACGGCACCTTGACGGATATCGAGCCAGGCCCGTGCCCAACCCTGGCCCTGCAGCAATTCAAGCGCCGACGATGCGGGTATCAGGTGGCGCCAGTAGCGCAAATCGAGCTGGCTGAATTGGGCATAGAGCGTTCCACTCCATTCGCGCCAATTGCCCTCGCGCAGACTGAGCAAGGGTTGACGGAACTGGCCGCGCACGCTGAACGGCTCTCCCCAACCCGCTTGTGGCGTGGCGTCCAGCCGAAACTGGTGGCGGTGCAAGCCATTGCGAAGCACCAGCCGGACCTCATTGAGCGTCAGCGGCTCGGCACCAGGATGGGTGTCGTCCGTCCACTGCAGCTGGCCTTGTTCCACCACCACTTCGTTGTTGGAGAACAGCCAGTCGGACAGGCTGCCATCCGAGGACGAACCTTCCAACGGCAGGCCCGCCACGGACCAGGTGCCGTCTGCTGCGCGTCGCACGTCGACCGAGGGACGGTCGATGACGATTTGATCGAAGGCACCGCGCAGCAACGAGGTGGGCGAGAGGGTGAACAACACCCGCCCCAACCGCAAGCCTTGCGGATGCTGAGGGTCCAGCACCTCCATGTCCAGCGCCTCAAAGGAGGGGAGCAAGCCATTGGAATGCGCCTGCAGGGTGCCCAGCCGCACCGCACGCCCGCTCAACCGGCTGGCCTGTGCTTCCAGAAAGGGTTTGAAGTCACCAATTCGCGGCACAATGAACCCATGCAGCAGCACCCATGACAGGGCCACCACCAGCCAGACCCCCGCGACAACCAGCAAGGCCCAGCGGGTCAATCGGGCATACAAGTGCAGCCAGCGAGAGGCCTTTGGCGGCTCAGGCGCCGGGATCGGTTCGGGTGCTGCGTCGGTGTCTGCCATGATGGGAATAACGTGACCGGAATTATCACCCCCCCGAACGACCCCGCGTTGTCTGCGGGCGATCTTGCGCCGGCCGATGCCGGGTACTCGCGCCTGGTGCAGCGTTTGCGTCGACGCTACGCCGATGTCTTGCCGATGCTGCCGCCTGGTCCCCCGGTGCGCGACACCATGGAACAGGCGTTGACGCGCTTGCGTGAACGACTGGGTGAGCTGGGCGCGGCCTTGCGGGTGTTGCGGCAGTTGGTGATGGAGCGGCTGGTGGTGCTCGATTGCGAGCAGCAGGCCCCGCTGGAGGTCGTGACCCGTGCGGTCACCGAGCTGGCCGAGCTGGCCCTGGACCATGCTTGCGAGGAGGCACAGGCCCAGCTAGACCTGCAATACGGCGCCCCGATGACCGAGCAGGGCCGACGGGCCGAACTGTGGGTCATCGGCATGGGCAAGCTGGGCGCGCGTGAGCTCAATGTCTCCAGTGACATCGACCTGATCTACGTCTATGACGAGGACGGGCATACCCAGGGTCGCGCGGATGGTGGCGGACGCATCAGTACGCATGAGTATTTCACTCGGGCCGTCAAGCGCATCTACAGCCTGGTGGGAGACACCACGGAGCATGGCTTTGTGTTCCGGGTGGATCTGGCCCTGCGTCCCAATGGCAACTCGGGACCGTCGGTGGTGTCGCTCAGTGCGCTGGAAGAGTATTTCCTGGTGCAAGGTCGCGAGTGGGAGCGCTTTGCCTGGCTCAAGAGCCGGGTGGTGGCGCCCAGGCGCAGCCTGGAAAGCGCCGTGGCCTTGCGTGACACGGTGCAGCCCTTTGTGTTCCGGCGCTATCTGGATTACAACGTGTTCGATGCCTTGCGCGGTTTGCATCGCCAGATTCGTGATCACGCGCAGCGCAGCAGCGCAGGACGGCCCGAGCGCGCCAACGATGTGAAGCTGGGCCGCGGCGGGATTCGTGAAATCGAGTTCACCGTGCAATTGCTGCAAGTGGTGCGTGGTGGCCAATTCCCTGAGCTGCGGACCCGTCCCACCCTGGAGTCGTTGGAGCGCGTGACCCAAGCCCAGCTGATGCCCGCCGCCACGGCCCAGGCCCTGGCGCAGGCCTATGTCTTTTTGCGCCGGGTTGAGCATCGCATTCAATACCTGGACGATCAGCAAACCCACGCCCTGCCCACCAGCGAGCAGGACCTGAGCTGGTTGTCCACCACGCTGGGTTTTGCCCGGCAGGCCGATTTTTGGGCAGCGCTGACACAGCATCGCGAACTGGTGGCGCTGGAGTTTGACCGCTTGCTGGGGCAGTCCGAACAAGGTGCAGACGCCGCGAGTGCCTCTGGTCAGGGCAGTGTCGATGGCTTGGCTGCCGCCTGTGACCTGGAGGGCGTGTTGCCCTACCTGGGCGAAGGGCTGCGCGAACGTGTGGCGCGTTGGCCCGAGCATCCCCGTGTGCGTGCCTTACGCGAGGATGGTCGTCAGCGCTTGCTGCGTCTGGTGCAGCGCACTCAGTCATGGGTGGATGAAGATCGCGTGGAAGCGGAAGCGGCGGTGCGATGGAGCGACTGGATCGAGCCCTTGCTGCGACGCGAGAGCTATCTGGCCCTGCTGGTGGAACGGCCGGCGGTGCATCAGCAGTTGCTTCGGTTGCTGGGCGCGGCCCGCTGGCCGGCACGCTACCTGTTGCAGCACCCGGGCGTGATTGACGAGCTGGCCAGCGCGGCGCTCTTGATGGAGCGTTTTGACCCGGCCCAGTTTGAAACCGAGTTGCAAGCACGCTTTGACGCCTTGCAGCTGGCGGGCGAGGACGATGAAGAGAACTTGCTCAACCTGTTACGGCGTGCTCACCATGCCGAAGTGTTCCGCACGCTGGCCAGAGATGTGGAAGGCCGCATCACGGTGGAGCAGGTGGCGGATGATCTGAGTGCGTTGGCTGATGCCATTCTGCGTCTGAGCCTGCGCTGGGTCTGGCAACGCCTCAAGCAACGCCATCGGGACGAGCCGCAGATGGCCATCCTGGGCTACGGCAAACTGGGTGGCAAGGAGCTGGGTTATGGCAGCGACCTGGACATTGTGTTTGTGTACCAGGACGAGCATCCTCAAGCCGGTGAAATCTATGCGCAGTTTGTGCGGCGCCTGATCAACTGGCTGACCGTCAAAACCGGCGAGGGCGACCTCTACGAAATCGACACCGCCTTGCGCCCCAACGGCAACTCCGGGTTGCTGGTGACGTCGTTTGATGCGTTTGCCGATTACCAAAGCCGACGCGGCAGCAACACCGCTTGGACCTGGGAACACCAGGCCATGACACGGGCCCGATTTTGTGTGGGCTTGCCCTCCTTGGCCGAGGCGTTCGAGGTGGTGCGGCGTGATGTGATCCGCGCGCCTCGAGACCTCGCCTTGCTGGCGCAGGAAATTGTGGCCATGCGCCACAAGCTGCGCCAGGCACGGCCGGTGCCTGCCGGGCAATTCGATGTCAAGCACAGCCCCGGCGGCATGGTGGACGCGGAGTTCGCCGTGCAATACCTGGTGCTGGGACATGGCGGGGCGCACCCCGAATTGCTGGACAACGTGGGCAACATCGCTCTGTTGTTGCGCGCGCAGCAGGTGGGCTTGTTGCCAGCCGGGGTGGGTCAGGCGGCGGCCGATGCCTATCGCGCGTTGCGCCGGGTGCAGCACACCGCACGTCTGGACGAAATGCCCACCCAGATGGAGGCCAGTCAGCTGGCGCAGGAAGCGGCCGCCATTCTGGCGTTGTGGCGAACGGTGTTTGGCGCAGCGGGCTGACCTGCGGCGCGCTGCAGGCGCAACGCAGCAGCCGCGCAAGGCCCGCGCCTTCGTTCGAGCTTGGGCCAACGAGCCTTAGCTGCCGCGGATCTTTCGTACCAGCGCGGTGGTGGAGTAACCGTCCACGAAGGGCAGTGCCAGCGCTCGTCCCCCCCAGGCGGCCACGGCGGCGGTCTCGGGCAGCTTGGACATGTCGTAGTCGCCGCCTTTGACAATGATGTCAGGGCGCAGCTCGCGGATCAGCGCCAGCGGGGTGTCCTCGTCAAACCAGGTGACCAGACTGACAGACGCCAGGGCCGCCATGAGGATGGCGCGGTCGACCTCGTTGTTGAGCGGACGATCCGGCCCTTTGCCCAGCCGTTTGGCCGAGGCGTCGGTGTTGAGTGCCACCACCAGCGACGCGCCATGCGCGCGCGCCTGCGCCAGGTAGGTCACGTGGCCCCGGTGCAGTACGTCGAAGACGCCATTGGTGAACACCACCGGCCCCTGAGCGGCGAGCGCGCGAACCGCCTGCGGGGCCTGCTCGCGCGAGACGATTTTTTGGAGGAACTCTGGCGTGGTCATGACGTCGGGTCCGGCGAGCCAGGCTGGGGCTCAGGCCGGTTGCGTGTCGATGAAGCTCGGGCGCTGCATGAGCTTGTCGTAGAGCCGTTTGAGATTGGGATGGCGCACCGCCCAATCGATCTGCGGAAAGCGGAAATTCAAATAACCCAACGCGCAACCCACGGCGATGTCGGACAGGCTGAGGTGAATGCCACTCAGGTAGGTGTTGTCACCCAGACCCCGGCTCATGGCCAGCAGACTGTCGTCGACCTTGCGCAGCTGGCGCTCGATCCAGGCCTGGCTGCGCTCCTGCGGCGTGCGACCGGCCCAGCTGGCTTCCAGGCGCGCCAGGATGCTGGCATCGAGCAGGCCGTCGGCCAGGGCTTCCCAGGTCTTGATGGCAGCGCGCTCACGTCCCGAGCCGGCAATCAGCTTGCCCACGGGAGACAGGGTGTCGAGGTACTCCACGATCACGCGTGAGTCATAGAGGGCTTCGCCACCTTCCATGACCAGGCAGGGCACTTTGCCCAGCGGGTTGGATTCGGTGATGGTGGTGGTGGCGGACCAGACGTCTTCAGGCACGAACTGGTAGTCGAGTTTTTTCTCGGCCAGCACGATGCGAACTTTGCGGACGTAGGGGCTGGTGATGGCGCCGATCAGTTTCATGGAACACACTTAAAAGTTCCGGTGATTCTATCGACAGCCTCTGTGTGGGGCGCCTCTCCCGAGTCGCACAGGCCGCTCCCCTAAAATCATTGCCATGAGCATTTCTACCGTGACGGCGCTGTCGCCGCTTGATGGCCGCTACGCTGGCAAACTGGCGCAACTGCGCCCTTTCATGAGTGAGCAGGGCTACATGCACTGCCGTGTGCAAGTTGAAATCACCTGGTTTCTGGCCTTGAGCGAGGCCGGACTGGCTGAATTCCCGCCTCTTAGCGCCGAGGCACGCCAGCACCTGCTGGGACTGGTGGCGCGGTTTTCCGCCGAGGATGCGCTGGCCATCAAGGCCATCGAGCGCACCACCAACCACGATGTCAAGGCGGTGGAGTACTGGATCAAGGGTCAGTTTGAATCGACCTCGCTGTCTGAGTCCGTGCGTGGGGAACTCGCACGGGTGCAGGAATTTGTGCACTTTGCCTGCACCAGTGAAGACATCAATAACACCAGCCATGCCCTGCAGCTCAAGGCGGCGCGGGCCGAGGTGCTGCTGCCCGGGCTGGACGGCGTGATCGAGCGACTGCGCCAGATGGCGCATCGCTTTGCCGAAGTGCCCATGCTCAGCCGCACCCACGGCCAGACGGCCAGCCCCACCACCGTGGGCAAAGAGATTGCCAATGTGGTGGTGCGTCTGCGTGAGGTCCGCGCGCAGATCGCCGCTGTGCCGCTCAAGGCCAAGATGAATGGTGCCGTGGGCAACTACAACGCGCACCTGTCGGCCTGGCCCGAAGTGGATTGGGAGGCGTTCAGCCAGCGTGTGGTGGAAACGCCGCCGGCTGCACGCTCGGACAGCACCGAGCCCGTGGGGCTGGGCCTGAGCTTTCAGCCCTATAGCATTCAGATCGAACCGCATGACTACATGGCCGAGCTGTTTGACGCGGTGGCCCGTGCCAACACTATCCTGATCGACTGGGCGCGGGATGTCTGGGGCTACATCTCGCTGGGGTATTTCAAGCAACGCCTGCGCGAGGGCGAGATCGGCTCCTCGACCATGCCGCACAAGGTCAACCCGATTGACTTTGAAAACGCCGAGGGCAACCTGGGGCTGGCCAACGCACTGTTGCATCACCTGAGCGAGAAGCTGCCCATCAGCCGCTGGCAGCGTGACCTCACCGACAGCACGGTGCTGCGCAACATGGGCGTGGCGCTCGGGTATGCCGTGCTGGCGTACCAGTCCATGTGCACGGGTCTGGACAAGCTGGAGCTCAATGAGGAAGCGCTGCAGGCGGATCTCGATGCGGCGTGGGAAGTGCTGGCCGAGCCCATCCAGACCGTCATGCGCCGATACGGCGTGCAGGGTGCCTATGAGCAACTGAAGGCGGTGACGCGTGGCAAGACCGTGACGGCCGAGGCCTTGCATGGCCTGATCCGTTCACTGGATATTCCCGAAGATGCCCGCCAGCGACTGCTGGCCATGACGCCGGCCAGTTATGTGGGCAAGGCGTCGGAATTGGCGCGCAGGGTCTGATTGCCCCGCTCGGCGTAGCGGTTGAAACGCCAGGCCTGGCCGTGCAGCGTGATGCGCCGCCAGGTGGCACGCTTGGCGGCCGGGCTCATCTCGGTCCAGCGTTGCACCTCGTCAAAGCTGCGACCGCAGCCTTTGCACTCGGCATCCCCCTGGCTGGTGGAGCAAATGGCAATGCAAGGGGTATCCGGCGTGGTGGCGTACCAGGCCAGCCAGGCGTCGTAGGCCTTTTTGGGGAAACCCTGCTCGGCCGCCTCGTCCTCATGGTAATAAATCATCAGCGCATACACCTGGGCCAGCGCGCGCAGCTCGGGCGCGAGCGTGACGCCATCGGGGGATGGCTTGATGGCGCGCCAGTGGTTGATGGCGGCCTCGATGTCGGTGATGTGGATGGCGGACATAGTGGCGTTGGGGGTTGGATCATAGCGACCCTGGCGGTGTTATTCTTGAAAGACCATGAAGATCATCTTGAAATGGCTACTCAGCGCCACCGCCTTGCTGGCGTTGGCCAATCTCGACCCCGGCATTGAGGTGCGGGGGTTTGGCTCGGCCCTGTGGGCTTCACTGGTGATTGGCTTGCTCAATCTGGTGGTTCGACCCATTCTGGTGGTACTCACCCTGCCGGTCACGATGGTGAGCCTGGGCTTGTTCATGTTTGTCATCAACGCCGGCTTGTTCTGGGCCGCCTCGGCCATGCTGGAGGGGTTTCAGGTGCGCAACTTCGGGCACGCCCTGCTGGGGTCGCTGATCTACTCCGCCATGGGCCTGGTGATCCACTCAGCGTTGGAGCATTTGTTCCCGCCGCGACGCCTGGAATGAGCGCATCCGGGCGTCGATGATGGCCGCTTCCATTTCGTCGGCACGCTTGAGCGTGCCCTGGCGGGCCCGGTTGCGCGCCAGTTCCTGGGCCGAACGCAGCAGCTCCAGGGCGCCCGCAAAATCCCCTCGCAAGGCGCTGCCTTCGGCTTGAGCCCGAAGTGAACGCAAGGCCTCGCCTTGCAAGCCCAGCGACTGACCGAGCATGTCCCAGGCATACCTGTCTCGGGCGTTGGCGCTGACAAACTTTTCCAGATCCTGGGTCGCCAGGCGACCTTGTTCGGGGACGCCGGTGGCGATCCGGGCCTGGGCCAGCAGCCACTGCGTGGTGCGTCGAACCGGCAGCGCCTCCAGGATGGCCACGGCCTGCTGGGGCTGCGAGGTGTTCAGCGCCAGCTCGGCGGTCAACAGCTGTACCAGTTCACGGCTGACGGGGTCGGCCTGCGTCAGCAGGGTCAGACGGCTCAGGCGCTGGCGCGCCCGCTGGGGCTCACGCAGACGGATATCGGCCAGCGTGGCGGCATACAGCGCGGCTGCCAGGCGGGTGGGGTCGGTATGCGGGGTATTGCCTTCCTGGCTGAAGTGGCGCAGCGCATCCACATGGGGTTGCGACAGCACACGGGCCCGGGCGGACAGCAGGGCATGCCGCGCATCTGGCAGGGTGTGGACACGCGCGGGCAACAGTTGGTGGCGCGCCTGCATGTCGGCGATACGTTCGGTGGTGAGGGGGTGGCTGCGCAGGTAGGGAAAGCCACCGCTGTCATTCAGGCGGGAGGCTTGCTGCAGCTTTTCGAACATGGAGACAAAGCCTGCCGGCTCAAAGCCGGCTTGCGTGGCCACGGCATAGCCCACGCGATCGGCCTCTCGCTCCATGTCACGCGAGAAATTCAGCTGGGTTTGCACGGCCACGGCTTGCCCCCCCACCAGCACGGCCTGAGCGGCTTGTGGGTTTCGACTGGCGGCCAGAAGGCCCAGGATCATGGAGCCGATCATCAATGGCGACTGCCGTTGCTGCTGGGTCAGCATGCGTGCAATGTGGCGTTGAGTGATGTGGCTGAGTTCGTGAGCCAGCACCGAGGCCAGCTCATCGGGGGTGGACACCACGCCGATCAATCCGAGGTGCACGCCCATGTAGCCCCCTGGCAGGGCAAAGGCGTTCACACTTTTGTCCCGTATCAGCATCAGTTCCCAGGCAAAAGCTTCTTCCAGTTCGGGGGACATTTCACCGCGCAGACGAGCCGCATCACGCAGCCGCAGCCAGATGTCGCTGACATATTCGGCCAGCAAAGGATCGTCGATCACATCGGGGTCACGCAGGATTTCCCGCATGATGCTGTCTCCCAGCCGACGCTCCTCTCCCAGAGAGATCTCGCTGCCGTCACCCAAACTGGGCAGACGCGGAGGGCCTTCAGGGGTTGCCGGGGCGGTAGCTGCTGGTGTGTCTGCCCAGACGGGCGAGACACCCGTTAGCTGAGTGGCCATCAGGCAGACCAATACCCCGAAGGCGCGCGCATGCCTGTAAGCCATTCGACACCAGGTTGGCAGTGGCTTGGGAGAGAGAGTCTGTGGAAGGCGCAAGGTCATGACCGTATGATCAACGCATCATATTACCTGTGCCCACGGACGATAGACGCCATGACACTTACCCACTTTGACGCTCAGGGCCAAGCCCACATGGTGGATGTGGCCAGCAAAGCGGCCACCCATCGCAGTGCCACCGCCGAGGGCTGGATTGAGATGCTGCCGGCCACACGTGGGCTGATCGAGACCGGTCACGCCAAAAAAGGAGACGTGCTGGGGGTGGCGCGCATCGCCGGTATCCAGGCCGCCAAAAAAACCAGTGACCTCATTCCGCTGTGTCACCCGCTGGCCATCACCAAGGTGGCGCTGGACTTCATCATCGATGCAGAGCGCAACGCCGTTCGCTGTCAGGCCACGGTGGAAACGGTGGGGCAGACGGGTGTGGAGATGGAAGCGCTGACGGCGGTGCAGGTGGCTTTGTTGACGGTTTACGACATGTGCAAGGCCGTGGACAAAGGCATGACCATGACCGGCATTCGGTTGCTGGAAAAGCGGGGGGGCAAGAGCGGGCATTTTGTGGCGGGGAAGTAGTCACTCACAAATTAATGATGGAGCGCGCCTCAGATTGAGACTTTGTCCCATTTCTGTCCCACTCAGGAGCAGACATGGCATCGTTCAGACAACACGGCAACGGCTGGCAGG
>VEQI01000287.1 GCA_018883305.1 Limnohabitans sp.
CGTGATGCCTGCCACGGCCAGCACACTGGCCTCGGCGATGTTGGTGTCCCCTGCGGATCCAATCGCCAATCCGGTGGTGAATCCGGCAACTTCAACCCTGCTCAACGATGACCGTCCGGTATCCGTCAACGACGTGACGGTGAACGAGGGTTCACCTTATGCCGTGTTCACCGTGAACGCTGTCGAGGGTCAGTACGTCAAGCTGGATCTGGGCGCGGCCGGCGACACAGCCACGCCGGCGACAGACCTGGCCAATGCGCTGGAGTATTGGAATGGCAGTGCTTGGACGCCTTACACCCCGGGCACTTTTGTGGCCGTGCCTGCCGATGGTGATGCAACGCCCGGTGAAGCGGCGAATTTGTTGGTGCGCGTGGCCATCACCAATGACACTGTGCCTGATAACGGCGAGACCTTCACCCTGAAGGCGACCAACACCGGCGGCACCTCTGACACAGGCGCTGGCACGATCATGGATGACGGGACTGGCGCGTACTTCGCCACCACCAGTGCCTCCTCGGGGGTGGCGCCCGCCACGGCCAATACGCCGGCCATGCCGCTGACCGTGAGTCCGGCGGATTCGATGACCACCCCAGTGGTGAATCCGGCCACCACGACGATGCTCAACGACGATCGTCCGGTCTCTGTGAACGACGTGACGGTGAATGAGGGTTCACCGTATGCCGTGTTCACCGTGAGCGCGGTGGAAGGGCAGTATGTCAAGTTGGACCTGGGTCTGGCGGGCGACACCGCCACCTTGGGCACGGACCTGGTGAATGCACTGGAGTACTGGAACGGCAGTGCCTGGACAGCCTACACACCTGGCAGTTTTGTGGTGGTGCCCAGTGATGGCAACGGCACGTTGAATCAGCCAGGCAACCTCCTGGTGCGTGTGGCCATCACCAACGACTCGACACCTGACAACGGTGAGACCTTCAGCCTGAAGGCAACCAACACGGGTGGCACCTACGGCACGGGTGTGGGCACCATCAAGGACGATGGCACCGGCACCTACTATCCGGACCAGGCGCCCGCCATGGTCAATGGCCAGTACACACCTGTGCCCAATCCGGATGCCGTGCTGGATGATGATCGCCCGTTGAGTGTGAACAACGTGGACGTCAATGAGGGATCGCCTTATGCGGTGTTCACCGTTCGCGGCGCGGCCGGACAACAGGTGACTTTGACCACTCAAAGCGGCACGGCTGCGGGGGGGACGACAGCGCCCACGGACGGCAGCGTGGACTACGGCACAGCCTTGCAATACTTCAATGGCACGAGCTGGGTGGCCTACACCCCTGGCGCCCTGGTGACCCTGGACAGCAACGGCCAGGCGCTGGTGCGCACGGCCATCGTGAATGACACGCCCTATGAGGGCGCTCAATCCTTCAACCTGACGGCAGCAGTGAGTGGTGGCACATCTGCCACCGGTGTGGGCACGATCCATGACGATGGCACCGGCACCTATTTCCCGGATCAAGTGCCGACGCTGGTCAATGGCATGCCCGTGCCTGCCATGGATCCGAATGCGGTGCTCAATGACGACCGTCTGCTGAGCGTGAACAACGTGGACGTCAATGAAGGCTCCCCCTATGCTGTGTTCACGGTGCGTGGTGCGGCGGGACAGGCGGTCACGCTGACAACATTCAATGGGTCGGCCACTGGTGGTACGACCACGCCCTTGGACGGCAGCGTGGACTATGGCACGGCCTTGCAATACTTCAACGGCTCGAGCTGGGTGGCTTACACCCCTGGCGCCCTGGTGACCCTGGACAGCAACGGTCAGGCGCTGGTGCGCACGGCCATCGTGAATGACACGCCGTATGAAGGCGCACAAACCTTCAACCTCATGGCGACGGTTCAAGGGGGAACATCGTCGACGGGCGTGGGCACGATTCACGACGATGGCACCGGCACTTACTTCCCTGACCAGGTGCCGACGCTGATCAATGGCAAGCCCGTGCCTGCCACCGACCCGAACGCGGTGCTCAACGACGACCGCTTGCTGAGCGTGAGCAACGTGGACGTCAACGAAGGCTCGCCCTTTGCCGTGTTCACCGTGCAAGGTGTGGCGGGCCAGCAAGTGCGTCTGAGCACGCAAAACGGCACGGCGGTGGGCGGCACCACAACACCGGCCGATGGCAGTGTGGACTACGGCACGGCTTTGCAATATTTCAATGGCACGAGCTGGGTGACATACACCCCCAACGCGCTGGTGACGTTGGACAGCCTGGGGCAGGTGTTGGTGCGGTCTGCGATCGTGAACGACACACCGTATGAGGGCCCGCAAACCTTCCATCTGGTGGCCACGGTCAATGGCGGCACCTCTGCCACCGGTGTGGGCACGATCCACGACGACGGCACGGGCGATTATTTCCCGGACCAGGCGCCGGTGTTGGCGCAAGGCCAGTTGACCCCCGTGGTGGATCCCAACGCTGTTCGCAATGACGACCGTTTGCTCAGTGTGAACAGCGTGGACGTCAATGAAGGCTCACCTTATGCTGTCTTCACCGTGCAAGGTGCCGCAGGACAGCAAGTGACGCTGGCCACACAAAACGGCACCGCCGCGGGTGGCACAACAACACCCACGGATGGCAGCGTGGACTACGGCACGGCTTTGCAATACTTCAACGGCACGAGCTGGATGGCTTATACGCCAGGCTCGCTGGTGACGCTGGACAGCAAGGGGCAAGCCCTGGTGCGCACAGCCATCGTGAACGACACACCTTATGAAGGCGCGCAAACCTTCAATCTGGTGGCTACCGTCAACGGTGGTACATCGGCCACGGGTGTGGGCACGATCCATGACGATGGCACGGGTACGGTCTTCCCCGATCAGGTGCCTTCCCTCGTCAATGGTCTGTTGACCCCAGCGACCGACCCGAATGCGGTGCTCAACGATGACCGCTTGCTGAGTGTGAACAACGTGGACGTCAACGAGGGGTCGCCTTTTGCCGTGTTCACCGTGCGTGGCACGGCGGGTCAGCAAGTGCGTCTGACCACGCAAAACGGCGCGGCAGTGGGTGGGGCCAGCTCACCGACCGATGGCAGTGTGGACTATGGCACGGCCTTACAGGTCTTCAACGGCACCAGCTGGGTGGCTTATACGCCAGGCTCGCTGGTGACGCTGGACAGCCACGGGCAAGCCTTGGTGCGGACGACCATCGTGAATGACACACCGTATGAAGGCGCGCAAACCTTCAACCTGGTGGCCACGGTCAACGGCGGCACGTCTGCCACCGGTGTGGGCACGATCCACGACGACGGCACTGGAACGGTCTTCCCCGATCAGGCGCCTCTGGTCGTGAATGGTCAATTCACACCCCTGACCGATCCAGCCGCCACCCTGGATGACGATCGTCCTGTCAGTGTGGACAGCATCGATGTGAATGAAGGCTCGCCCTATGCCGTGTTCACGGTGTCTGGCGCTTCGGGTCAGCGGGTCAGCTTGAGCTTGGGGTCTGGCACAGCCCAGGTAGGGACAGACACCGGCCAGACGCTGGAGTACTTCGACGGCACCCGCTGGATGGCTTACACCGCAGGGAGCACGGTGCGTTTGGGCACCGATGGACGTTTGCTGGTGCGCACGGCCATTGTCAACGATGCCCTGTATGAGGGGAACGAAACCTTCAAGCTCAACGCCACCAACACGGCAGGCGTGGCCGCCACGGGCGTGGGCACGATCCATGACGATGGCACTGGGACTTACTATCCCGATCTGGCACCGCGCACCTTGAACGGACAAATCGTGCCGGCCACCGACCCAGGGGCCTTGCTGAATGACGACCGCGTGGTGCCTGCCGCACCCAAGGTGAGCGAACCGGTGGCACTGGCACCCATGGAGGCACCCAAGGCTGAGTCAGCGCCTTCCATCCACGTGCAGGTTGCCGTGGCCGAGAGCCGACAGTCCGCTACCAGTGCGGGCACGGACAGCGCTGCAGGCGCGGCGGTGTCTCGCTCCACCTCGGGCGTGGCGGAAGGTGCCAACACCTTGCGCCGTACCGATGCCCTGATCGAGAAGTTCGATCGCACCACGGATCCCAATTTGTTCGTGCTGCCTCAAGTCAAGGAGGCACGCGGCCAGGCTGCTGATGCAACTGGACCCACGTATGCCATGCAGTCGGGTTTGCTGGGGCGTGAAATTCGTCTCGACGGCTCACTGCCCGTGACCAATCAACTGATGAGTCAGGGCATGACCAGCGCGGATCAGACGCTGGCCGACTTGCAAGCCGAACCCCAGACGCCGACCCTGGCCCAACGCGGTGACCAGGACGAGCAGGACAACCCCGACGTGCTGGCGCGCAAGCAGGCCTTGCATCTGGCTGCGGCTCGGGAAGCGGCGCGATTGGCCTCAATGACACCGGACCAGGACATGCCTGCCAAAGGACAGTTTGGCTTCAGCAAGCAATTGCAGATGTCGGCTGCTAAACGCCTGGGCACGAGCACCCCCCGCATTTCATGAACATTTCATTCGAACGAATTCACATTTTTTTGACGGAGCCTCTGACATGATCACCCGATTCCAACCTGCTTTCAACCCCGTGGTAGTG
>VEQI01000288.1 GCA_018883305.1 Limnohabitans sp.
GGGCAGTGTGCTGGGCAGCGTCCTGGGCGCAGTGTTCATGACCTTTGTGCCAGAGTTGCTGCGCCTGTTGGCCAATCTGGGCGCGCAAAGTTTTCCGGGGCTGGCCGGTATTGTCTTGCCCATGGGGCAGGTGGTGTTTGGCTTGCTGATCATCGGATTTCTGGTGTTTGAGCCGCATGGACTGACGGCTGTGTGGCGCCGCATTCAACGGGTTTTCCATCTCTGGCCATTCAAGACCTGAGATTTTCATGACCAACCAAGGAGACAGCGATGAAACAAGTTAGCCGCCGACAAGTGGTGCAAGGCCTGGGGGCCGCCGCCATCAGCCCCCTCTTGATGCAACACGGTGCCGCGCTTGCGCAAAGCGGTGATATCGTGATTGGTGCTGCCCAGCCTGTGACCGGCGTGTTTGCGTTTGCCGGTTTGCAAATGCATTACGGCCTCATGGATTATGTGGACTGGCGCAACGGCAAGGGTGGTGTGCAGGGTCGCAAGCTGCGCTATGTGATGGAAGACAGCGGTTTCAAGGTGGACCAGGGCGTGGCCATCTTCAAGAAAATCATGGCGGCTGAAAAGCCCAGTTTCTTTTACTGCGACGGCACACCGCTGGTGAAAGCCATCACGCGTGATGCCGTGGACTCCAAGCATGTGATGACCTCGTCCACGTCCCTGGCTTCTGCCGTGGCCGATGCCAGCACCACGCCGCAACACTTTGTGCCGGGCGCCACCTACGGCCGCTTGCATGAAGTGCTGATGGAGCACGTAGCCAAAACCTGGAAGGGCGCCGACAAGCCGCGCATTGCTTACGTCTACACCGAAGCGGAATTCGGCATTGACGGCATTCCGGCCGGCAAGGCGCGCGCCGCCAAGCTGGGGCTGCCCATCGTGGCTGAAGTGATCACCAAGCCGGGCGGCGTGGGTGTGGATGTGTCCACCGAGGTGGCCAAGCTGCGTCGCGCTCGTCCCAACATCGTGATCTTCCAGGGTTACATCAATGCGCCCATGCCCGAGTTTGCGCGCCAGATGAAGGAAGCCGGCATGGACGTGGACATCTACGGCACGGCCTGGGGGCTGGACAAGCCTGCTTTTGATGGCTTAGCCAATGTGGGTGAGAACCTCACCGGCGTGAGCCTGTATGCGGTGAGCGACGAAGACGTGCCGATGTTGCGTGAAATGCGGCAGCATCAGGCCAAGGTGCGTCCGGGCACCACGTACCTGTCGCCCTTTTATATTTCCGGTTGGTTCAGTGGCATGGTGTTTGCCGAAATTGCAGACCGATGCCTCAAGGACAAGAAGGCGCTCACGCTGGATAACATGAAGGCCGCGCTGGAGTCCATCAAAAATTGGGACACCGGTGGCGTGATTGGGTTGCCGGTGGACCTGAGCCGCCATGAGGTGTTGGCGGGACGCGTTATCCGCTACAACCCCGCCAAAAAGGCCATGGAGCCGGCAGGAGAGTGGATCAGCGTATGACCGCGTCGGCACTGGCCATCGAAAACATCGAGGTGGTGTACAACCACAGCGTGCAGGCCCTGCGCGGCTTGTCCATTGAAGTTCCCGCAGGCCAGATTGTGGCCTTGCTGGGCTCCAACGGCGCCGGCAAGAGCACCACGCTGAAAGCTGCCTCGGGCATTCTGCCGTTTGAAAAAGGTGAACTGGCCTCTGGGCAGATCCGCTTTTACGGTGAGGATATCGCTGGCCGTGCTGCGCACACCCTGGCCCGCCAGGGCATGGCCCACGTGCGGGAAGGGCGCCACATCTTTGTGGACTTGACGGTGGAAGAGAACCTGATCGCCGCAGGCAATGCGCTCAAAGGGCGTGCGGATGCGGTGGCTGACATCGAGCAGGTCTTTCATTACTTTCCGCGTTTGCAGGAACGCCGCAAGCAGGTGGCCGGGTATCTGTCCGGCGGTGAGCAGCAAATGCTGGCCATTGGCAGAGCCATCGTGGGCAAGCCCAAGCTCATCTTGCTGGACGAGCCTTCGCTGGGCTTGGCACCGTTGGTGGTGCAGGATATTTTTGCCATCATCGAGCGGATCAACCGTGAGCAGAACGTGGCCATCCTGGTGGTGGAGCAAAACGCGCACGTGGCCCTGGGCGTGGCGCATTACGCCTACATCATGGAAAACGGGCGCATCGTGATCGATGGGCCCAAGGAAAAATTGTTGAAGGACCCGGATGTGCAGCGGTTTTATTTGGGCGCGGGAGAAGAGGGGCAGTCACATGCCAGCTTCCGCGATATCAAACATTACAAGCGGCGCAAGCGCTGGCTGTCCTGAGAGACGTTGATGACGCAGACCCATCCGGACATCCTGCAACTGCCGTTGCCGCAGCAGTTGCGTTATTGGGCGCAGGTGCGCCCGGATGACATCGCCTTGCGCCAGAAGGAATTCGGGATCTGGCATACCGTGACCTGGCGCCAATATGAGGAGCAGTCACGCTGGTTTGGTCTGGGGTTGCTGGCCCTGGGTTTGCAGCCAGGGCAGTGTCTGGCGGTCTTGAGTGAAAACTGCCGAGAGTGGGCGTTTGCCGAACTGGGAGCGGCCTTTATCGGTGCGGTGACGGCCGGGGTGTATCCCACCTCACCCGCCCCGGAGGTCGCCTATTTGCTGGGCTTATCCGAAGCGCCGGTGATCGTGGTGGAGGACCAGGAGCAACTCGACAAGGTGCTGGAGATTCGCGCGCAGTTGCCAGCTCTCAAGGCCGTGATCGTGATTGATCCGCGCGGTCTGCGCCATTACGAACGCGACCATCTCCATGACTTTCATGACGTGATGGCGCTGGGGCAACGTCAGGAACAGTTGAACCCGACTCAGGCCGCACAGCAGCTTCAGGGGCCGTCACTGGACGACACGGCTTTGATGGTGTTCACCTCCGGCTCCACGGGGCGCCCCAAGGCCGCCATGATGTCATGGCGCGGGCTGGGCTGTGCGGCGCAAGGGTTGAACACGGTGCTGCAATGCGGCCCGCAAAGCTCACTGGTCTCTTACTTGCCGTTGTGCCATGTAGCCGAGCAGATGTTCTCGATCCATATTCCCATTGTCAGTGGGGCGGTGGTCAACTTTGCGGAAAGCCTGCGCACCATTCAGGAGGATCTGCGAGAGCTCTCGCCTCGCATCTTTTTTGGTGTGCCGCGTATCTGGGAGAAGTTTCATTCCGGCATCCAGAGCAAGTTGCGCGAAGCGGGTGGGTTGCGGTTGTGGCTGTACCAAAGTGCCATGGCCTCTCTCCACACATTTGCCGGTAAGCCCAGAACCCAATGGTCACTCACCAACCGCGTGGTGTGGGGCTTGTGGTATTTGTTGATCTTGCGCTCCTTGCTGAACTTCATTGGCTTGCGACGCTGTGAGATTGCAGTGTCATCGGGCGCCCCGATTGCGCCCGAGATGCTGAAGTTTTTCCGCATCCTGGGCTTGCCTATCCGCGAGGCGTACGGTCTCACCGAAGCCTCGGGCGCCACCACCATGCAGCGCACCGATGCCTCGCCCGTGGGGACCGTGGGTGTGCCGTATCCGGGGGTGGTGGTCAAGCTGGCCGAGGATGGCGAAATTCTCATCAGCGGTGATGTGGTGTTCAAGGGCTATTACAAGAACGAGGCCGCCACCTTGGAAGCCATTGATGCCGAAGGCTGGTTGCACACGGGTGACGTGGCGCGCTGGGAGGATGGGCCTGAGGGCCCGGAGTTGCGCATCATTGATCGCAAGAAGGACATCATGATCACCGCCGGTGGCAAGAACATCACACCTTCGGAGATCGAGAACGCCATGAAATTTTCGCCCTACATCAAGGAGGCGGTGGTGGTGGCCGATCGTCGCCGCTTTGTGTCGGCCCTGATTCAGATTGATTTTGACAACGTCAGTAAATGGGCCACAGATCAAGGGCTGATTTTCACCAACTACCGCAGCTTGGTGGAAAACCAGGCGGTGCGCGAGTTGGTACAGACCGAGGTGGACCGGGCCAACGCCAACATGCCGCAGGTGCAGCAAGTGCGCAAGTTCCACCTGTTCCTCAAGGAACTGGACCATGACGATGGCGAGGTGACCGCCACCATGAAGGTCAAGCGCAAAAGCGTGTACGATAAGTATGCGCAGGAAATTGAGGTCCTCTACGCCTGAGCGTATGCTTCCCTTGTCGTCATTGCGCACGCAGTGAAGCAATCCATCTCACGTGAGCAGGTGGGTGCCCGTGGATTGCCGCGTCGCTTCGCTCCTCGCAATGACGGTGGGGGTGCTTCCTGGGGTGTGGATTTTCTATGAAACTCAGTTTTCCTTGCCGCTCGACATTTCTGCAAACAAGGGTCTGGGCGAGAATTTCAGCTCCAGTTCGATTTCGCGCTTCAGCGCTTGTCGAAGCGGTTGCTCGAGTTGACGCACGGCTTCTTCACCCAGTGCCATTCGATGCTGATCGACCCAGGTCAGGACGTTGTCAATGTGCTGGTTGTTTTCATCGCTCATGCGCAACATGTCTGAGGCAGACAACACGTCGGGGGGCGTGACGGCG